>JALDXM010000123.1:0-6656 GCA_032155085.1 Actinomycetota bacterium
GAATCCTCGATATTTGTGCTCGCTATGGAGTCCTCGGGTTGCCGGGACTCGAAGCTTTGTCCGGTGGCTAAAGCGGCGGGGAACCACCCGTTCCCATTCCGAACACGGAAGTGAAACCCGCCAGCGCCGATGGTACTTGGGGGGCAACCCCCTGGGAGAGTAGGTCACTGCCGGGCATTTACGTCGAAGGGCCGCCGACTACCGTTGGCGGCCCTTCCTTTTTTGACCCAGGAGCCAGGTGAGCAATCGCCCCGATCGGCACAAACGCAACAGCGATGACAAGAGGCGGCGTGACGCCCACGAAGCCCCGCAGCGCAAGCAACACCGCACCGTCACCTCGGTCAGTTCCGGACAGCTCCCGAAATGGGTCCGGGAGGAGATCCAGCGCTCCACACCCAAGGACCGACGCGATCCGGCCCTGAACCACCTGGCCAAGGCCTTGAACCAGTTCGCCGACGAGCGTTACGCCGCCGCCCTGCCCGAGCTGCGGAAGGCAAAGAGCCTGGCTCCCCGCTCATCGACCGTGCGAGAGATGCTGGGGCTCTCGGCATACCGCACTGGCCAGTGGGAGGAGGCCCTCCGTGAGCTCCGCACCTTCCGACGCATCACGGGCGACGTGATCCACATGCCGGTCGAGATGGACTGTCTGCGCGCGCTGAAACGCCCCGGGGACGTGACCAAGACCTGGAACCTCCTCCTGGACCTCGACGCCCCTGCCTCAGTGGGCCACGAGGCACGGGTCGTATACGCCTCGTTTCTCCTCGATCAGGGCAAGCCCCGCGACGCCTGGCAGGTGATCAAGCCGGGCCGGCTGGTCGCCTCCCCGTCACCGGGAGAGCTGCGACGCTGGTTTGTGGCGGCCAAGGTCGCCCTCGAAGCGGGGGACAAAGATGCTGCGCGCCGCATCGTGGCCGCCCTCGACGAGCAAGAGCCTGACTTCGAAGGCGTCGAGGAGTTGCGCGCGGTCCTACTCTGACCGACTGTGACCGACACGACTTTCAAGGACCGATTCGCGGACCTGGTCGGGAGCCCGGTCGTGTCCACCGTGATCGATCTCGAGGATTTCGCGGCGTTCAAGGAGCTCTACCGGGACGAGCGGAACATGATCGACGACGCCAAGAGGCTGGAGTATTACGTCAGCTACCGCTGGCTCGACTTGGGCCCCGAAGACACATACATCGACATCGCCGCCCAGGACTGTCCCTTCGCGTTCTTCGTGCGGGACCACTTCGGCAGCCAGGCCTACCGGCAGGACCTGTTCTATCTGGAGAAGGGGATCCACGGGAGCGACATCGGGGGCAACGCCGCCCGCATCCCGCTCGACACCGGGTCGGTCTCCAAGATGTCCCTGCACAACTCGCTGGAGCATTTCGAAGGCCGGAGCGACATCCGCTTCTTCCTCGAGGCTCAACGCCTGCTTCGCCCCGGAGGCAAACTCGTGGTCGTGCCGCTGTTCATCGGGGATTCCTATTCGACGGTGAAGGACGCAGGGTGGGTGGATGATGACGGGGTGAAGCATCTCTGGGGTGAGGGAGCCAGGTTCGCCCGTTGGTATGACCTGCCGCACTTCAAGAGCCGCATACTCGACCGGAGCCGGAATCTCTCCGTCCAGATTCACCACATCGACAACGCGGCGGCCGTGGACCCGCAGTGCTTCCCCTACTTCGCCGTCTTCGAGCGGACGGCCTGATCGTCACCAACCGGCAGACCAGCTGAATCTGTCACCGCCATCCGGCAGACTCGACACATCCGCGCTTCCCCGACCATGAGAAGGGGAGAGTGTCATGGATCTGAATCTGGTCGTGTTGTGCGGCCGTCTGGCCGTTGAGCCCGAGCTCAGGACGTTCGAGAGTGGGACGCGGCTCATCCGCCTCCTGGTCACCGTTCGCAGCGATTGGCCGAAGCGACGAGTCGACGTCGTCCCTGTGACCCTGTGGGATCCGCCCGAGGAGCTCATCGATGAGTTGCCGATCAAGGGGCAACGGATTTGGGTCTGTGGGTCGGCCCAGCGCCGTTACTGGGAGGCGCCCGACGGGCGTCGGTCCCGTCTCGAGATCGTCGCCGAACAGGTCAATGTCAAGGATGTGGACGATCTCGCGCCGATCGCGATATAGCCCGTGTTCATTGACGATTTCGAGGCTTGACAGCGGGGTTACAGTGGGCAGGTCCCCGTCCCCTCGACCTGATCTGGAGGTTTGCCGTGCCCTGGTACTGGACCGACGACATAGCCCGAGCCCTCATCGACAACGGCCGGCTGACCGTCGAATCTGCCGGGACCATGCTGGCAACGCCCGTAGCGATCAAGCGGGTCGAGCCCGACCTCGACACCGCGGTCCGGGCCATGCTCGACGACGATGAGATCCCGATAGCCGCCTGATCGGTGAGACGGCTGCTGACCCCGCGATGGGTAGCGGCGCATGTGGTCGTCGTCGCCCTCGCGATCCTGTTCATCAACCTCGGGTTCTGGCAGCTGAGCCGCTTGGAAGAGAGACGTCTGGAGAACGCGGTGGGGGAGTCTCGCTTCGCCGAGCAGCCGCAGGATCTGAATGCGCTGCTCGAGGCAGCGGGCGCAGACACCGACACCCTGGAGTTCAGACGTGCCACCTTCGCCGGCGAGTACCAGTCGGCCGATGAGGTGCTGATCAGGAGCCAGGTCTATCAGGCCGTGTCGGGATTCCATGTGGTCACACCGCTGGTGGGGGAGGACGGCACAGCCGTTCTGGTCAATCGGGGTTGGGTCCCACTCGATGCGGATGAGGTCCCGGTAACAGCTGCCCCGCCCCCTGAGGGCCAGGTGACGGTCACCGGCTGGATCCGGCCGGCCCAGACTCGGGGGGCGCTCGGCCCTGCGGATCCTGACGGGGGCCGATTGGTCACGATGAACCGGGTCGATGTGGAACGCATCGAGGAACAGGTGCCGTATCCCCTCGAACCGGTATATCTCAGTGCCCTGGAGGGCGCAGAGGGGGAGCTGCCTGTGCCCGCCTCAGGCCCCACGTTCGACGACGAAGGACCTCATCTGGGCTACGCCATCCAATGGTTCAGCTTCGCCGCGATCGGAGTGGTGGGCTACATCTTCCTCATGCGACGAGCCGTTCGGCGCTCAGGCACCGGGTAGCAAAGCCAGGTCATCGACGATCTCGAACCCGTCGAGACCCTCGAGCTGGCTGGGGTCGAGACGGAGCTTGGCGGTGCGGGTGCCCGCCCCGACCACCACCCAATCGTTGTCGAGAACATGAGAATCGACCCAGACCGGGATTTCGGGAGGCAGGCCGAAGATGGTCACTCCGCCAATCTCCTGGCCGGTGAGCTCCCGCGTCAGCTCCGGGGGAGCAAAGCTGACCTTTCTCACTCCCAGCTTCCTCCTTACGGCACCGTTCACGTCGAGCCGGGTGTGGGCCAGGACGACACAGACGGCGTTGTGTCCTTCGGGTTTGCGGGAGGCTACGAGGATGGCGTTGGCCGATTTCTCGAGGGGCACGCCGTACGCCGAACAGAACTCTGCGGTGTCGGCCAGCTCCGGATCGCAGGCCATCTCCTCATAGAGGACCCCGCGGTCAGTCATCGACTGAAGCACCGCGGGGTCTACCGGCATGTGGTGAGGCTAGATGTGACGTGCTCTCTCAGTGAGCGTGCTCGTGCTCGTCCTCATGTTCGTGGTCGTGATCATGGCCGTCGTGCTCGCCATGCTCATGAGCAGCCATCTGAGAGCGCACCTCGTCCATGTCGACTTCGCGCACCTTCCCAATCAGGTCCTCGAGCATGTGGCCGGGAATGGCGCCAGGCTGGGCGTAGAGAACGATCTGGTCCCGGAAGATCATCAGGGTGGGAATCGATCGAATGCCAAAGGCGCCGGCCAGCTCCGGCTGATCCTCCGTGTCCACCTTGGCGAACACGATGTCGGGATGACTCTCCGACGACTGCTCGTAAGTCGGGGCAAACATGCGGCACGGCCCGCACCATTCCGCCCAGAAGTCGACGAAGACCGTCTCGTTGTCCTTGATGGTCTCGTCGAAGTTGTCTTTCGTCAGGGCCACTGTGGCCATGTTGAAGCCTTTCTTGGTAAGTGCTGTGCCCGATACAACAGACTAGGTGGGGGGTTTGTTCCAGGTGTGGAGGAGCTGGGAGCGTTCTACTCGCACGCCCATAATCCACGTTATGTCAAGTTGCTTGCGGAACACCGGGCAGTGGAACCAACCAGGCCACACACTGCTTCCGCCCTACTCCAGCCTGGGGTCGACGCACAGGCTGCTCCCGATCCCGGGCTGGGGGTTGAACACCCGGGGCTCGGCCACATACCCGGCCCCGGTTGCTTCGGTCGTGAGGTAGCGCTCGATGGCGTCGGCCAGAGCGCCCGTGACCGCCTCCACATAATCGCTGGTGGCCAGAAACTCGGCCTCCGCGGGGTGGGAGAGATATGCGAGCTCGGCGAGCACACTCACGGTGTTGTGGCCCCTGAGCATGCCGTATGCGTCCCTCCCCCGGGTGCTCAGGACCCGGAGGACACCTGCATCGGGGGCTGCGGTCCATTCGACATCGAAGTCCGACAAGGCCGCCATGACCCGGGTGTAGATCAGGCCTCCGAAGCGATGGGAGCCATCCGAGCCGCTCTGGATGAAGATCTCGGTGCCGGGAATCGCCGATGGAGCCGGGGTCGGAGCATTGTGATGCACAGAGAGCAGCACATCGGCGTCGACCCTGTCAGCCAGATCCGTCCTCATGTCGAGTCTCGACGCATAGTCGGCGGTGCGGGTGAGCAGAACGGGAATCCCCTTCACGATCAGGGCGGCCTGGACCGCCTCCGCCACCTCGAGATTGAGGTGCTTCTCCATCAACCCATTGGCCCCGACCGCTCCGGTGTCAACCTCTCCCCCATGGCCCGGGTCGATCACCACCGTCGTTGTCCCCACCGGTGTCCCTTCTCGAACCACCGCCTGGTTGCCGCACGGTGTGGTCACCCGATAGCCGGTGGGTGTCTCATCGAGGACCGCGACCACGACACCAGTTGGGGTGACCAGGGCTCGTGCCTCTTCTGGGATCGTCGTCGTCGTGACGATGGTGGTGGTCGTTGTGGACGGGACGGTGGTGGTGCTGGTGCTGGATGTTGTCAACGGCACCGTCGTGGTGCCGGAACCCTCATTCCCGTTGGAACAGGCGGCAACGATCACCAACAGAGCTGCGAAGACTGCCCTCATGACGATGTGAGCCCGGGCCCTCGCTGGGGATATCCTGAGCTGATGTTCGGCCCGCTCAACGGCGTCCGGGTTGCCCTCGTCTGCTTCGCTGTCGTGGCAGCCATCGCTGGGCTCATCGCCGGCTACCCGCTGGTGGCCGTCGTGCTCCTTGCAGGTGTTGCCCTGCATGGTTTGGGCTGGCTCTACCTCTACCGGCAGCATCTGCGGCGGTCGTCGCACTGAGAGGCATCAGAGCCCGAGCCACTCCCCCATCTCAACCGCCAGTGAGCGAGCCGTCTCGGTCAGACGGGCATGTGCAGTCTCGTGGTCATCATCGGATTCCCCCGAGAGATCCACGTAGATCTTCAGCTTGGGCTCGGTACCACTCGGCCTGACCAGGATCCGGCCGTTAGAGCCAAGGGTGAGCTCGATCAGGTCCTGTTGGCCCAGCCACATCGGGCGTGCCTCCTCCCCCACCCGGTAATCCGTGACGTCCGTGACGTCCAACCCGCCGATCACCACGGGTGGGCTCGAGCCCAGACTGTCGACCGCTGCCAGCAACTCGGCTTGTCCGTCCGAGCCGGCTCTCACGATCGCGTGCTGAGCGCTGACCCAGAGGCCGAACTCGTCCCAGAGATCGTGGAGCCTGTCGATGACGCCACGTCCAGCACCTTCCTCCTCGGCGGCGAGGTCGGCCATGACGATGGCGGCCGAGATCCCATCTTTGTCCCGGACCGTCCGGCCAACCGAATACCCGAGAGCCTCCTCGTAACCGAAGGCGAAACGCCCCTCCCCCATCTCCTCGAGGGCGAGCCCGGCGTTGATGATCCATTTGAACCCGGTGAGCGTCGTCTCATGCACTGCGCCGCGCTGTGAAGAGATCCGACCCAGCATGGGGCTCGACACCACGGAGTTGACCACGATCGGGCGTTCGGAGTGCTGCCAATACCTCAGCACGTAGTCCCCCAGAAGCGCCCCCAGCTCGTTGCCACTCAGCAGCCGCCACTCGCCCTCCATAGGGACAGCCACCGCCAGACGGTCGGCGTCGGGGTCGTTGGCGAGCAAGAGATCGGCTCCAACCTCCCCCGCCAGATCGAGAGCCAGGTCCAAGGCCCCAGGTTCCTCGGGATTCGGGAAATCGACCGTCGGGAAAGTGCCATCGGGATATCTCTGCTCCTCGACCGGGATCAGGCCCGTGTGTTGTGCATCAATGCACATGCGGAGAAGCGTCTCGCCACCGACCCCATGGAGCGGGGTGTACACGATGTCGAGATCGGACCCCTGTGGATTGGGTCGGGCCTCTCGGACCTCTGCTGCGTAGACGTCGAAGATGTCGTCGGGCATGGGGGTCACCAGCTCGGAGGATCCGGAGAAGACCCCCTCGACTCGTGGCACTTCGGCAGCAGGACCGACCCGCGAGATGGCAGCTGAGATATCCACGTCGGTGGGCGGGATGATCTGGGCGGCGTTGGCGTCGTACAC
>JALDXM010000124.1:0-6607 GCA_032155085.1 Actinomycetota bacterium
GTCATGGGCTGGTCGAACGACTGGTTCGCCGGGTTCCCCGCTTTCTACTTCTACTTCCCCCTGCCCTCACTGACGATCGTCTTCCTCGATCTGTTCATGCCTTATGGCGTCGCGTTCAAGATCGTGACGGTCATGGGGCTGCTCGCCACGCCGCCGGCGGCCTACTTCCTGGCCCGGTCGATGCGACTCGGCAAGCACATCTCGTTGATAGCGGCGGGCTCCGGCGTTGTCTTCGCCTTCCTGGAGAGCTACTCGATATACGGCGGGAATATCGCGTCCACACTGGCCGGGGAGTTCTCCTACTCCTGGTCTTTCGCCCTGTCGCTGCTCTATCTCGGGTTGTTGATCCGCACCGTGCGCGACGACCGCAAATACCTCAAGTGGGCTGCCCTGGCGCTGGCGGCTACCGCCCTGTGCCACGTGCTCACCACGATCGTGGTGATCTTCGCCTCGCTGTTCGTCCTTCCATGGCGGAAGGGGTTCTGGCGGACCCTGGCCATATGGGTCTGGGGGTTCGCCATCGCCGCCTTTTGGGCGCTGCCGCTGCTGGCCAGCATCAGGTACAGCTCCGATATGTCTTGGACCCCTTTGTCGCGCTGGGAGGAGATCTTTCCCGTTGAGATCTGGCTCCTGCTGCCGGTGGCCATCCCCGGCGTCGTATGGCTGAGCCGGCGCACCTCGAGGGCCGCCCCTTTGCTCGCCGCCACGATCCTCCCGGTCCTCTATTTCCCCCTGCCCCACGTGTTGCCGGAGCTTTTCCCATCCATCTTCGGGGGAGAGCGTTGGAAACTGTGGAACGGCCGGCTTCTTCCGTATTGGTACTTCGGTGTTGCATTCTTCGCCGCGGTTGGGGCCGGCGCCGCCATCATTTGGCTGTCGCGACGGCTCCCTTCCCGGGTGTCTGCACACTGGCCCCGGGCAATCATCGCTCTGGTCACCGTGGTCGCGTGTGCCCTTGTCATCGACTCCACCGAGTTCCCGTCCTGGGTTTGGATCCCGGTTGCGGCCGCCGGGCTCCTGCTGCTCGGAGCCACCCTGGTTTGGCCATCCCACCTCCCTACCCGCTCGTTCCTCACCGGCACCATGGTGTCCGTCGTCGTGCTCGGGGCCCTTACCGGAGTGACCTTCGTGGATGGATGGGCCAAGTGGAACTACGAGGGATACGAGTCAAAGCCGAGGTGGGGCGAATACGAGGCTCTGATGGCGGAGCTGGACACGTTGCCCCCCGGGAGGGTGCACTGGGAGGCGGCGAGCCAGACACCGGATCCCCCATACGAGGAGGATCGTGCCCAGAACCTGAACGAGTACGGGACCCCGATGTCACCCATGCTCATCCCATATTGGACCGAAGGTTCCCACGAATCGATGGAAGGCCTCTTCTTCGAGTCGTCGCTGACCACACCGTTTCACTTCATCAATTCCTCAGAGATGTCTGAGCGCCCGTCCAATCCGATACCCGGTCTCACCTATCACACGGGGGAAATGGATCGGGGGCTCAAGCACTTGGAGCTTTTCGGCGTCGACTATTACGTGTCATTCACTCCTGAAGCGACCGAGCGCGCAGATGCCATGCCAGAGATGACCAAGGTCGCCACCACCGAGCCATTCACCATCTATCAGCTGCCCGAGACCGAGCTGGTCGAGGTGGCCTCATTTCAGCCGTCTGTGTACGAAGTCCCCGAACACGGTCTGTTGGATTCGCTCACCGGTTCGGACACCGTGACAGGTACCGAGGGGCAGGAATTGCCCAGCTTCTTCGACATGGCACTGGACTGGTACGACGACGTAGACAATCTCGATCGTCTGGTGGTCGCCGACGGGCCTGAGGAGTGGCCCCGGATCGATTCACTGGACCAGCGGCCCACCACTGCGATCGAGGCACCCGAGGATGCTGTCAGCGACATAAGCGTCGAGAACCATCGGATCTCGTTCACCACCTCCGCGGTCGGTGTTCCCCACCTCATCAAGGTCTCGTATTTCCCGAACTGGACAGCGGAGGGGGCTGAGGGCCCATGGCGGGCCACGCCATCGCTGATGGTGGTGGTGCCGACCAGCGAAAATGTGGTCCTCGAGTTCCAGGACACGTGGGCTGAGACCGGTGGGAAGGTGGCGACGGTCCTAGCGGTTCTCGCTTTGATCGGCGTCGGTGTCTGGAGTGTGCGCCGCCGGCGGGACGCCTGAACCGGCGTCGGCCAGGGTGCGTCGAATACGGAACAGCCCGCTGATGGTCCGTGGCACCCGCTTCACCAACGATGAGCGGGTCACCCGCATCTCCTTCACGACTACCGGCACCTCCTGGATGCGATACCCGGCTCGCTCCGCCCTGATCACCAACTCGGTGTCGAACAGGTCCTGACGGCTCTCCACATGTGGCGCAATTCGGGAGACCAGATCGGCCCTGAACGCCTTCATGCCGTGTGTATCGGAGACACTGGAGCCCAGGATGACCCGGAGCAGGACGTTGAACACCCTGGTTGCCAGCCTTCGCATGATCGAGCGTCGGTCTTCCGATTCGGGATCCCTCTTCGAGGCGATCACCAGATCGACGTCCTGAAGAGACAGCACCTTCTCGAGGAAGGCGCCCGAGAAGTAATCGATGTCGAAGTTGACCACCCAGTCACCCTGGGCTGAGAGAAAGCCATGTCTCATCGCGGCCCCATAGTCGGGCTCCTCGAGGGAGAACACCTCGACTGCCAGTCCTCGGCCCGCCCGTTGGGCCGCCGCCGACGTCCCGTCAGTGGACCCGTTCTCCACGATGAGGACCTCGTAAGGCTCTCCTACTCCCTCCAACTGCTCGATGATCTCGGGTAGGGCCTGCGGGATGAAATCAGCCTCGTTGTAGACAGGGACCACGATGGAGAAGGTGGGGCTCATCTAGTGCTCTGGAACGCGGCGAATGTCAGTGGTCCGGTCACTGACGCCGGAGTGTAGGAATGGGCAGGTGGTACGCCTCCTCGTAGAATCCGCCGCCCGATGAGCCCCGACTCCGTTTTCAAGGCCTACGACATCCGCGGCCGCACAGACAACGAGGAGTTGACGCCTGAGCTGTTCAGACTGGTGGGTGGGGCCTTCGTGGACCTCGCCGGGGCAGACGAGGTAGCGGTAGGAAGGGACTGCCGGGAGTCGTCTGAAGGCCTCTTCACGGCGCTCGTCGAAGGCATCACGTCCGCCGGAGCAGATGTCATCGACCTCGGAGAGGTGCCCACCGACCTCGTCTATTTCTACTCGGGCCGGCACACGGTCCCGGGCGCTGCGATCACCGCCTCGCACAACCCGCCTCAATACAACGGGCTGAAGTTGTGCCGGGCCGGGGCCGCCCCGGTGGGGGCGGAGTCCGGCTTGGAGGAGATCAAGAACGCCGTGCTGGAAGGGCGTGTGCCGACTGTCGAGAACCCTGGCACAGTCCGGTCAGTCGACGCCATCGATGAGTACGTCGACCATCTCCTGGCCATCGTCGACCCTTCGTCGATCAGCCCCCTCCGCGTGGCAGTCGACGGGGGCAACGGCATGGCCGGGGTGACTGTGGAGAGGGTGTTCGCCCGAATCGAAGCCACTCTCGACGGCCTCTACTTGGAGCCTGACGGCTCGTTCCCCAACCATCCGGCCGACCCGATCCAGCCGGAGAATCTCCGCGACCTCATCTCCATGGTCGACGAGGGCAGCCATGACCTGGGTGTCGCCTTCGACGGGGACGCCGACCGAGCGTTCTTCATCGACGACCGGGCACAAGCGGTGAGCGGCAGCACCGTGACGGCCCTGATCGCCCGCTGGATGCTCGCCCGGCGCCCGGGGGCGTCGATCATCCACAACCTGATCACGTCACGTGCTGTGCCCGAGACTGTTTTTGCGGCGGGTGGGACCCCGATCAGGACCCGAGTGGGTCACAGTTTCATCAAGCAGGTGATGGCCGAGTCAGGTGCTGTGTTCGGTGGAGAGCACAGCGGTCACTACTACTTCGCCGACAACTACCGGGCTGACTCCGGAATGCTGGCCATGCTCATACTGCTCAGAGTTGTCTCCGAAGCTGGTCGCCCGCTCTCGGCACTTCGCCAGGATGTCGAGCCTTATCACTCCTCGGGCGAGATCAACTTCGTCGTCGACGACCCCCGCGCTGCCATGGCCAGGGTGGAGGCGAGGTTTCCGGACGCCGTCACCGATCAGGTGGATGGGCTCTCGATGGATCTGGGCGATGTCTGGTTCAATCTGCGCCCGTCCAATACTGAGCCGTTGCTGCGGCTCAACGTGGAGTCGGGCGACGAGCAGATCCTGAAGGAGACGATTTCGGTGATCGAATCGATATTGGAGGAAGCCGGATGAGCCTGATCGACCCACAGCTGGCCGCGATCCTGGTGTGCCCTGTGGACAAGGCCGACCTGACCGAGGACGAGGCCGCTTCCCGTCTGGTCTGCACCGAGTGCGGGCGCCGTTATCCGGTTCGCGATGGGATTCCGGTCATGCTCGTCGACGAGGCCGAGGGTGGGCCAGATGAGTGAGATGCTGGAGCAGATCCAGTCACTAGGAGATCAGCTTCGCTGGGCCCGTGACCTCGACACACCCGAACTGGCCCCGAACCAGGAGGTATTGGTTGGGGGAATGGGTGGGTCCGGGATCGCCGGCGACTACGGCGCTGCCCTGGCCGGCCCCACGTTGGGGCGCGTGGCAGTGCACAAGGGATACGGCCCGCTTCCGGGCTGGGTGAAGAGATCACGACCAACGGTCATCGCCGCGTCCTATTCGGGAAACACCGAAGAGACCCTGGACCTGGTCGACGCAGCACTCGAGGAAGGGCTTCCCATCGTCACCATCACGACCGGAGGGCGTCTGGGCGAGCTCACGTCGGAGAACGGATGGCCGGGAGTGACGGTGCCCTCCGGGAAGCAGCCCCGCGCTGCAGTGGGCTACATGGTCGGTGCTGTGGCTCGATTGCTCACTTCACTCGGGGTCCTGCCCGAGCAGGGAGACGCTGTCGACGAAGCGGCAAAGCTCGCCGATGCAGCGACGACTGAAGGCTCCGAGACGTGGGAGTTGGCCAACGACCTGGCAAACGACCTGGTGGGCAAGATCGCCATCGTGTACGGGGGTGGACCGATCTCCTCGACCGCAGCTCAGCGGTGGAAGACACAGATCAACGAGAACGCCAAGATGCCGGCGTGGTGGTCAGCCCTGCCCGAGCTCGACCACAATGAGATCGTCGGCTGGGAAACCCTGCCCGACACGACACGAGATCTGATCGGGATCATCGCGCTCACCGATTCGGCGGACCACCCTCGGGTGGGCGACCGCCTCGACCACACCGAGCAGCTGACTCAGGCAGCCGTTCCCTGGCTGGCTGAGGTGGCGGCGAAAGGTGAGTCGGAACTGGCGCGGCTGATCTCGCTCACTGTCTGCGGGGACCTGGTCTCCTACCTGCTGGCCTTGGGGGCCGGGGCTGACCCGGTCCCGGTGGAGACCATCGAGAAACTGAAGAAGCTATTGGCAAAGGACTGAGATGAACTACGACATAGCCAACCCCGCACTTGCTGAGGCAGGTGCCCGCAGGGTCGAATGGGCCGGGCGGCGCATGCAAGTCCTGGCGACCGTGCGGGAGCGGTTCGCCAAGGAGAAGCCGCTGGACGGCCTTGTGGTAGCTGCCTGCCTGCACGTGACCGCCGAGACGGCGAATCTGATGCTGGCTTTGCGCGATGGTGGCGCCGATCCTCTGCTCTGCGCCTCGAACCCTCTCTCGACGCAGGACGACGTGGCGGCAGCATTGGTCGCCGAGGGGATCCCGGTCTTCGCCATTCGTGGGGAGGATGCGGACACGTACTACAAGCACATCCACGCCGTGCTCGACCATGCACCGGCCATCACCATGGATGATGGGGCAGATCTGGCAACGCTTCTTCACACCGATCGTCGTGACATCGAGGTCATCGGTTCGACCGAGGAGACGACTACCGGGGTGATCCGGCTCAAGGCGATGGCTGCCGACGGGACCCTGCGGGTGCCGGTGGTGGCGGTCAACGACTCCGCTACCAAACATCTCTTCGACAACCACTACGGGACAGGTCAGTCGGCGATCGATGGGATCATCAGGGCGACCAACGTCCTGCTCGCTGGTCAGAACCTGGTGGTAGTGGGTTACGGCGACTGCGGGCGGGGTGTTGCCAATCGGGCCGATGGGCACGGGGCGAACGTGATCGTGGTCGAGGTCGACCCGGTTCGGGCTCTGGCGGCTCGGATGGACGGGTACCACGTGATGACGGGCCTCGATGCAGCCCGGGTCGGAGATGTCTTCGTGACGGTCACCGGCAACAAGCACGTGCTGCGAATGGAGCACTTCGACGTGATGAAGGACGGAGCAATCCTCTCCAACGCCGGGCATTTCGACATCGAGCTCGACCTCGCTGCGCTCAGAGCGGCCTCCGTGGCCCGTCGCGAGATCCGCGACAACCTCGAGGAATTCGAGATGGAGGACGGGCGGAGGTTGCTGGTGATCGCGGAAGGTCGTCTGGTCAACCTGGGCGCAGCGGAGGGTCATCCTGCCGACGTGATGGACATGTCCTTCTCCAACCAGGCCATGGCCGCCGAGTACCTGGCACTCAACGCCAAGGACCTGGAGCCGAAG
>JALDXM010000125.1:0-6597 GCA_032155085.1 Actinomycetota bacterium
ATGTGCACGTCCGCCTTGGCCCCGACGTCGATGCCGCGGGTGGGCTCATCGAGGATCAGCACCCGCGGGTGGGCGTTGAGCCACTTGGCCAGCATCGTCTTCTGCTGATTGCCGCCCGAGAGCTGGCTCACCGGTGTCGACAGACTGGGTGCACGTATCCCGAGACGCTGCTTGAGGGCCTCGGCGTCGGCCCGCTCCAGGTCGCGGTCGATCAGCCCGAGCGAATTGGTGTACCGGTCGAGAGTGGCCAGTGTCACGTTGGCGACCAGGGACTGGTCTACCGACAGACCCAGCTTTCGGCGATCCTCCGAGAGATAGGCGATTCCGTGGGCAAGAGCCTCCTGGGGCGAACCGATTTCTATTCGATCCCCATCGAGCTCGATCGTGCCGGCATCAGGTGGGCTGACACCGAACAAGGCCAAGGCGATGTCGGTGCGACCCGCGCCGACCAGGCCCGCAAATCCCAGGACCTCGCCGCGCCTCAACTCGAACGAGACGTCCGTGAAGACACCTGTCCGACTCAACCCATCGACGCGGAGCAAGACCTCCCCTTCGGGATGGTCGCCCCTGGCGAAGAAATCAGCCGGGTCACGTCCGACCATCTCCCGGACCAGAGAGTCCTCAGTCACATCTGCAACGGGCCGCGTGGAGATGTGCCTCCCATCCCTGAACACGGAGATGCGATCGGACACTGCGAAGATCTCGTCGAGCCGGTGGGTGATGAAGAGCACCGCCACCCCTGACTCCCTCAGGCTCCGGACCTGACGAAAGAGCCGATCGACCTCGTGGGCAGACAGCGCAGCCGTTGGCTCGTCCATGATCAGGACCCGCACGTCGAGAGAGATCGCCTTGGCGATTTCCACTGCCTGTTGACCGGCGACGGTCAGCCCTGCCGCTGGAAGCCGGGGATCGATCTCGATGTCGAGCTTGGAGAGGAGCCGGGCCGCCTGGTCATTCATCGAGCTCCAGTCGACAACGGTGCCCTGGTCCTGATGGCCGATGAAGATGTTCTCGGCCACGCTCAGGTCCGGAAAGACAGACGGCTCCTGATAGATCGCAGCTACGCCGCGCCGCTGTGCCTCGGCCGCGTTGCGCGGTGCGTACGGCTCGCCCTCGAGAACCATCTCACCGGTGTCGGCGGGATAGATGCCGGTCATGATCTTGATAAGCGTCGACTTGCCGGCTCCGTTCTCACCTACCAGGGAGTGGACTTCGCCAGGAAGGAGAGCCATCGAGACATCGAGGAGGGCCTGGGTCGCGTCGAACCGCTTGGACACCCCGGTGATCTCGATGACCGGATCCGTCATCTATCGCTCCTCCTCATGTCAACGTCGGCGTGGCCGACGTTCACTTATGTAACATATCACACTAGATAACGAGGTGTCGGGTGAACTAGCGTGAACGACATGCAGCCCCGGGAACCGGGCAAGACCCGGTTCGGATCCCTCGGCCTTCTCCGTTTTCGGCGCTTCGAGCTGAGCCCGACCAAACGCCGGCTGCGTAAAGGTGTGTCGGTCGCCGACCTGCGCAAGATCGCCCGACGACGTCTCCCCCGGGGCGTCTTCGACTACATCGACGGTGGGGCGGAGGACGAGGTCACCATGGCAGCCAATTGCGAGGCGTACCGACAGGTGACCTTCAAGCCCAGGGTTCTCAGAGACATGAGCGAGGTGGACATCTCGTCAACGCTCCTGGGCAAGCCTCTGGCTTTCCCTCTGGTGCTGGCACCAACCGGGTTCTCCCGCATCGCCGATCCCGCCGGCGAGCTGGCCGTGGCCCGCGCGGCGCAACGGGCCGGTGTCCCCTATTCATTGTCCACCCTGGGTACCCGCTCCATCGAAGAGGTGGCCGCGGTCAGCTCGGGTCGTCTCTGGTACCAGCTCTACGTCTTCAAGGACCGTGGCATCGTCACCGACATGATCGACCGTGCCGCGGCCGCGGGTTACGAAGCTCTGTGTATCACCGTCGACACCGCCATGCTCGGAAAGCGGGAGCGGGATGTCCGCCGCGGCTTCACCCTGCCACCCAAGCTCGGCTTGTCGACCATCTTCGACGGCATCGTCCACCCCGGATGGACCTGGAGGTTCGTCACCTCGGAGCCGATCGTGTTTGCCAACCTTGCCGGCCGGGCGGTCGGGGATGGGACCGAGGCGATCTCATTGGCCGAGTATTTCACGACCGGGCTCGACTCGGGGCTCGACTGGGAGGACATCGAATGGCTGCGCGAGCATTGGAACGGCCCCATCGTGATCAAGGGCATCCAGAGCGTGGCCGACGCGGTCATCGCCGCCGATCGGGGCATCGACGCCGTCGCTCTCTCCAACCATGGCGGGCGTCAACTCGATTCGGCGCCGGCGCCCCTCGACCTGCTCCCCTCCGTGGCCGATGCCGTGGGAGGCCGTATCGAGATCATCTGCGATGGCGGGGTGAGAAGGGGTAGCGACATCGTCAAGGCGCTGGCCCTCGGCGCCACGGCCTGTATGGCCGGCCGCGCCTATCTCTACGGGCTCGGTGCAGCCGGGGAGGCCGGCGTCGATCACGTCCTGGAGACACTCGGCTCCGACATGAAGCGGACCATGGCCCTGATCGGGTGTGCCTCTGTCAAGGAGCTCGACCAGGACTACATCGACATGGGAAGCGGCGACAGTCGTTTGTAGACTCGCCGTATGCAGCGGGCCGTAACCCTTCGGGAAGTCGCCGATCAGGCGGGGGTCCATCCGTCCACGGCTTCCCGCGCTCTCAACCCGGCGACGAGAGACCTGGTCAACCAGGGCACGACAGAACGGGTGATCCAGGCCGCCAAAGACCTCGGCTATCGGCCGAACTCACTGGCCAGGGGCCTCAAGACCAACAAGACCTTTTCCATCGGGATGTTGCTCCCCGACCTCACCAATCCGCTCTTCCCGCCGATCGTGCGCGGGGTCGAGGATGTCATGGGGACGGCCGATTACACCCTGATCCTGGGGAACACCGACAACGATGCCGAGCGAGAGGCGCAACTGGTCACCTCGATGTTGAACCGGAGGGTCGATGGCCTGATCCTCGCCACCGCTCATCGGAGCACCCCGGCCATCGACGAGCTGGTGGAATCGGGTCTGCCCCTGGTCCTGGTCAACCGGACCGTGGACGACCAGAACGTCCCGTCGGTCACCACCGATGACCACGCCGGGATCGGTCTGGCGGTGCGTCACCTCGTCGAGCTGGGCCATTCCCGCATCGCCCACGTGGGCGGTCCCCAGCATCTGTCAACCGGGCTCGACCGATATCAGGGCTTCGTCGCCTGGATGAAGATCATGGGCCTCGAAGTCGACCCGCAGTTGGTCAGCTTCGCCGACTGGTATCACGAGGATCCAGGCGCAAAGGCGTTCTGGTCCATCCTCGACCGACGGGCCGACTTCACTGCCGTGATCGCGGCCAACGATCTGATCGCCATCGGGTGCTACGACGTGCTCAGCGACACTGGTCGGTCTATCGGGAGCGAAGTGTCAGTCGTGGGATACAACGACATGCCGTTCGCCGACAAGCTGTCGCCGCCGCTGACCACCGTCCAAATCCCGCACTATCAGATCGGGGTCCGGGCCGCCGACCTGATGCTGGAGCTGCTCGACAGCGACGATGGGTCCCGACCGGTCTCGATCAAGCTGACCCCGACCCTGGCCACGAGGGGGTCGACCGGGCCCGCCCCCGACCACACCTAAGGCGGTCGAAGGAAAACTCTGGGTTGAGCAGGCGCCTACTGGTGGCCTAAAGTCACAATCGTTTGCAGGCAGAGGATCACGGGGACTAGGCACGATGACCGACATGAACGTGGGATGGATCGGGGCGGGGCGCATGGGTGGTGCCCTGTGCCGGCGTCTCCTTGACCGCGGAATCGACCTCACCGTCTACAACCGGACCCAAGAGAAGGGGGCGGGTCTGGCCGAGCTCGGGGCCAAGGTGGTGGACACACCGGCCAAGCTTGCCGACCGTGACCTCGTCGTCACGATGGTCTCCGACCCCGAAGCCTTCCGTCAGGTGACAATCGGACCCGAAGGGGTGTTCTCGGTCCCCGGGACCAGCCCCAAGATCCTCGTCGACTCTTCCACGGTCAGCACCGATGTGTCCGAGGAGGTGAGACGGGTCGCCTCGGAGAACGGATGCGCCCTGCTCGCCGCCCCGGTCAGCGGTAACCCCAAGGTGGTAAAGGCAGGACGGCTCACTGTGGTCGCCTCAGGTCCGATGGACGCCTACGAGCAGGCGCTCCCCTATCTGGAAATCTTCGGGACCGGAGTGGCTTACGTAGGTGACGGGGACGCCGCTCGTCTGGTCAAGATCTGCCACAACCTGCTCCTGGGCATCGTCACCGAGACTCTCGCCGAGACCGCCGTGCTGGCCGAGCGAGCCGGCATCACCAGGGCCGACTACATGGAGTTCATCAACATGAGCGTGATGGGCTCCACCTTCACCAAGTACAAGACCCCGGCCATCGTCAATCTCGACTTCGTCCCCTCGTTCACCGGGCATCTTCTCCGCAAGGACTTCGAGCTCGGGCTGGAGGCAGGGAGACAGCTGGATGTACCGCTCCCCACCGCCGCCGCCGTCCACCAGATGATCGTCGCCATGATCGGCCGCGGGTACGGGGAAGAGGACTTCATGCGTCTTCTCACCGTGGAGGCCGAAGCCGCAGGGCTCGAGATCAAGTCCGAGGATGCCGACGTTGGTGATGGTCTGACCTGAGCGCCTAGGCGGTGATTTCCGCGGCGCGGTCCTCGAGGAACCGACGCTCCACCTCGTTGTCGGCGGACTCGATTGCACGCTCATAGGCCCCTCGGGCGCCCTCATGGTCACCAAGCCGACGCAACAACTCGGCTCGAGTGGCTTGATAGAGGTGGTACTGCTCGAGGTCCAGCCCTTCGACCAAACGGAGCGCCTCAGACGGTCCTTCCAACTCGGCCACCGCGACTGCGCGATTCAAGGCGACGACTGGCGTGGGCGTCAGCACCAGCAGTCGGTCGTAGAGGTCGACGATCTGACCCCAGTCGGTGTCCTCAACGGCAGCAGCGTCACTGTGGACCGCGGCGATGGCGGCCTGGATCTGGAACGGCCCAGGTCGATTGCGCCGCAGACATTCCCGGACCAGGGCCTGGCCCTCTTCGATCAAACCCCGGTCCCAGAGACGGCGGTCTTGGTCGGCGAGCATGACCAAGGAGCCATCGTCATCGATGCGGGCAGGTCGACGCGACTCTGACAGCAGCAAGAGTGCGAGCAGGCCGGTCACCTCGGGCTCATCCGGCATCAGGTCCCTGAGCAGACGAGCCAGCCTGATCGCCTCGGCGGACAGATCGGCGCGCACCAGAGAGTCGCCACTCGAGGCGACATAGCCCTCGTTGTAGATGAGATAGATGACGGCGAGCACCGAGCCGAGCCGATCGGGAAGATCGGCATCTTTCGGGACCCGATAGGGGATGTTGGCGGCCTTGATCTTGCGCTTGGCCCGAACCAGCCGCTGGGCCATTGCCGGCTCAGAGATGAGAAACGCCCTGGCGATCTCATCGGTCTGGAGACCACCCATGAGCCTCAACGTGAGGGCGACACGCGCCGCCGGTTCGAGCGCCGGGTGACAGCAAGTGAAGATGAGCCGCAGCCGATCGTCGATCACCGCCCCCTCCACCGGTTCAGGTTCCGTCTGCATCTGGAGCTCAAAGGCACGGGCATGCCGATCCTCCCTGCTGGACTCGCGTCTGAGCTTGTCGATGGCCCGGTTCCGGGCGGTTGTAACGATCCAGCCGGCCGGGTTTGGCGGCAGCCCTTCCCCTGGCCATCTCTCGGTGGCCACGACGAAGGCATCCTGCACCGCCTCCTCGGCGAGATCGATATCGCCGAAGAGACGGATCAGCGTGGCAACGGCCTTGCCCGCGTCGTCGCGGAAGGTCTCCTCTACGACTGCATGCTCGACCCCGGGCAAGGTCGGGTCAGACTTCGGGTTCGTCCTGGAAAGGCCTGACCTCCACCGCGCCCCGGCAGGCTCTTGTGGCCTTGCCCGCCCACTCCAGGGCTTCGTCCAGGTCGGCCGCCTCGATGATCCAGAAGCCGCCGATGTGCTCCTTGGTCTCGGCATAGGGCCCATCGGTGATGGTGATGTCGTCGCCACTGACGTCTACGACAGTCGCTGCCTCCGCCGGGTGGAGGCCACCGCCGAAGACCCATTTCCCGGCATCCATGATCTCTTTGTTTACGACATCGACATCGGCATAGATCTGGGCGATCTCGTCCTCGGGCAGGCCCTCGTTGCCCTCGGTGTCGTAGACCGACAGCATGTACTGAGTCATCACGCTCTCCTTTGGCAGTGTGGCTTGGGGCATCTTGCCCGCTTCACATACCCACTACGAACACGCCAAACCAAAATCGACAGGTCCTGTGGGATTTCCTCGGGTTGGCCTCCCTACGGCTGCATCAGCTTGGGGCCCACCTGGGCCAGATCAGTCTCCGATGTAGGACATGACGTGCTTGATCCGGGTGTAGTCGTGCAGGGCATAGATGGATAGATCTTTGCCGTATCCGGATTGCTTGAAGCCCCCGTGGGGCATCTCGGCAACCAACGGGATGTGGGTGTTTATC
>JALDXM010000126.1:0-6583 GCA_032155085.1 Actinomycetota bacterium
CCGGATGGAACACGCAGGGATCGGGGTGGACCGCGCCTATCTCGAGGAGATGGGAGCCGATCTCCGCTCCAAGCTCACGGCGCTCGACATGAAGATCCAGGAGATCGCCGGCGAGCAGTTCAATGTGAATTCCACCGACCAGCTTCGCTACATCCTCTTCGAAAAGCTCGAGTTGCCGGTGCTCAAGAAGACGTCCACCGGCAAGCCTTCGACTGACGCATCGGTGTTGAAGAAGCTGGAGCACCCCCTCGTCGACGCCCTCCTCGAATATCGGGAGTACGAGAAGCTGCGTGGGACGTATGTAGACGGGTATCTCCCGCTAGTTGATCCCGACGGCCGAATCAGGACCAGGTTCAACCAGATGGCCGCGACGACCGGGAGGTTGTCGTCGGACCGGCCCAACCTGCAGAACATCCCCATCCGCTCGGAGTCCGGGAGGACTATCCGTCGTGCCTTCATTGCAGGCGAGGGCGCCGAGTTCCTGGTGGCCGACTACTCACAGATCGAGCTAAGGGTGCTGGCCCACATGAGCGGGGACCCCTTCCTGGTCGAGGCCTTCCGCTCCGGGTCTGACATCCACACCGCCACGGCGGCCCGGGTTTGGGGCCTGGCGGAGCAGGACGTGACCAGCGAACAACGGCGCACGGCCAAGATGATCAACTTCGGCCTGCTCTACGGAATGGAGGCGTTCGGCCTCGCCGACCGGCTCGGCATCACCCGCGAGGCGGCGCAGGAGCACATGAACGCCTATTTCTCACAGTTCGTCCACGTCAAGGAGTTCATGGCCTCGGCGGTCACCCTCGCTCGCAATCAGGGTTACACCACGACTCTCTTCGGACGAAGGCGCTACCTGCCCGAGCTCAAGTCGGACAATTTCCGGATCCGGCAGATGGGGGAGCGGATGGCGCTGAACGCCCCGGTCCAGGGCACTGCCGCCGACATAATCAAGAAGTCGATGATCGAGCTCGACGCCAGTCTTCGCAACGAGGGGCTCGCCTCCACCCTCCTCCTCCAGATCCACGACGAGCTGATTCTGGAGAGCCCGATGGAGGAGCTCGACGTGGCCGAGAAGCTCGTAGTGGAGACCATGGAGGGCGTGGTTTCGCTGGACGTACCGCTGGAAGTCGACGTGGCCACCGGGCCCGATCTGGCCTCTGTCAAGAGCTGATCGCACCTATTACGTTGGCAGTTTCAGCCATAACTGCGTAGACTCGCCCAGGCTGTGAACCCTGCGTTTGCAGCAATCCCTTCGGAGGTAACCATCCACTTATGACCAGCAAGCCGCAAGACGCGCCCGCGAGCGCTCTCGAAGAGAGCCAGGAGGCGCCCGAGACCATCGAGGCCGAGACGCCCGTCTCAGCCGAGGTGGAGGAGCAGGCAGAGGCTCCAGAACCGACAGAAGAAGAAGTCACGGGCCGTGAGGCTCTGGTGGCTCCAGATCTGAGCGACCTTCCCGACGACATCGCCGATGATTTCGAGCGTGCCATCGAAGCCACTGTCCTCGAGTTCAAAGAAGGCGACATCGTCGAAGGCACCGTTGTCAGCGTCGATCCCGACGGTGCGATGATCGACATCGGGTACAAGTCCGAGGGTCTCATCCCAACCCGAGAGTTGTCGATACGGAACAACGTCGATCCCAACGATGCCGTTGCCGTGGGGGAGCGGGTCGAAGCCGTTGTCCTCAACAAGGAAGACGACGAGGGACGGCTCATCCTCTCCAAGAAGCGGGCCATGTACGAGCGCGCCTGGGGCAAGATCCAGGAGGTCGCAAAAGAGGGTGGCACCGTCGAAGGGACCGTCATCGAGGTGGTCAAGGGCGGTCTGATCGTTGATATCGGGCTGCGTGGCTTCCTTCCCGCCTCCCTGGTCGACATGCGTCGGGTTCGTGACCTCGACCCGTTCATCGGGGAAGAGATCACAGCCAAGGTGATCGAGCTCGACCGGGCGCGCAACAACGTCGTGCTCTCCCGCCGTGCCTATCTCGAAGAGGCCCAGGCCGAGGAGCGCAATGCCTTCCTCGATGGCCTCCACGAGGGTGAGGTCCGCGAAGGCGTGGTCTCATCCGTGGTCAACTTCGGCGCTTTCGTAGATCTCGGCGGTATGGACGGCCTGGTGCACGTATCCGAGCTCTCCTGGCAGCACGTCAACCATCCCGGTGAGCTGGTCAAGGTTGGCGACAAGGTCAATGTCAAGGTGCTGGAGGTCGACCGGGAACGGGAGCGCATCTCGCTGTCGATCCGTCAGACCAGTGACGACCCGTGGGACGTCTTCGCCCGGGAACATGAAGTAGGAGATGTCATCGACGGCACCGTCACCAAGACCGTGCCTTTCGGCGCCTTCGTGTCCGTGGCCGACGGAGTGGAAGGTCTCGTCCATGTCTCCGAGATCGCCATCCACCGGGTCGAGTCACCGGAGCTCGAGCTGTCCATCGGACAGCAGGTGAAGGTCAAGATCACCGAGAAGGAAGATGAGCGGCGACGCATCTCGCTGTCCATCAAGCAGGCTTCTCCCGATTGGCGGGAGAGGGAACTCCAAATGGAGGAGCAGAAGAAGGGTCGGCGACGTCCGCAGAAGGAATTCGAGCGCGAGTTCGGTCCTTCTGAGGAAGAGCGTCCACCGATGCCGGTTGACGCCTCCCTCGAGGCAATCCTCCAGGAATTGAAGGAGCGCGGCATCGGTCGCAAGTGACCGGCAGGTCACATCGAGCAATCGATAACTACCCGTAGTCGGGTGTCGCGCAATGGGGCGACCGAACTATGGAATACGCGGGGAAACGCTCAAGACTGGTCTCATACGGTCCGAACAATCCCTGTGGAATCGGACTTGAAGCATCGGGATGGCGCCTGCCCCTCGGTAGCATGCCGTCAGGCATGCGCCGACGTCGGGTGGACGTCCTTCCCAGGGGATATACGAAGGGGACTCAATGGGTAGGAGAGCCATCGTCTTGTTAGTGGCCTTGATACTGGCCGGGCTCGCCGCGTGGGCGGTCTGGAACTATCTCCAGAACGTCGAAAACGAGATCACCGCGGGTCAGGAAGTCGTCGAGGTCTTCCGTGCCGGCGAGGCCATCGCCGAAGGAACGGATGGAGCCATCCTCCTCTCGGACTTCAACAGTGGCGGGACACAGATCGCCCAGAGTGAGGACGAGGCCGAGGACGTGCCGGTCGGGGCCATCACCTCAGCTGAGCAGCTGAACCAGGTGCTGACCGATCGGGTCGCAGCCGGGCCGATTGCGGCCGGTTCAATCCTGACCGAGTCGCAGTGGACCTCGATCACCGCCGAAGTCATCCCACTCGCCGAGGAGATCCCCTCGGGCAAGCAGGCCATGACCATCTCCACCGACAACATCAGGGGCATCAACGGATTCGTCGAGCCTGGTGACCGGGTCAACATGATCATCACGATCGACATCCCTGAGGACCTCCTCCCTGACGAGCTGAGCGGAATCGCCGAGCAGCCGGCAGCGCCGGTCGAGGGCCAGGCCCCGGCCGAGCAGGCAGCGGCGGTGACCTACACCAGGTTCGTGCTCCAGGGTCTACCGGTGATGGCCACCGGACGTGACATAAGGCCCGAAGAGGACGCACCGGAGCAGGTCGAGGTCGACCCGGCTACCACCGGCGACACCACACCGGAAGGTGAGCCTGTCGCGGAAGAGGAGCTGGGCAACGACACCACCTTCACCCTCGAGGTCACCCCGGAGCAGGCCGAGCGGATCGCATATGCCTCCGAGAACGGCTCGATCTGGCTGACCCTCGTCCCTGGCGACTTCGTCGAGGTCGAGACCAGCGGTGTCACCACACTGAACTTGTTCGGCGGGAATCTGCTGGACGACATATTCGGGAACTGATAGGGGTTCGACAATGTCGATGGCTGAGCACAACTTGTTGGTCGTGGACAAAGACGATGATTTCGTCTCCGCGGCCAAGGAGCTCTTCGAGGGCCGGCTCCCGGTTGCTCGCTCCATAGAGGAAGCGAGTCACACCGCGGAGTCCGGTGACCTCAGGATGCTCCTGCTCGGCCCATCGTTTTCGAACGACGAGGCCCTGGAGCAGATCAGGAACCTGCACAACCAGGACCCGGCCCTGATTCTGATGATGGTTGCCGAAACGGTGACCGCCGACCTGCTTCGCGGCGCGATGCGGGCCGGGGTCTCCGACGTCATCGAGGCTCCCCTCGACGAGGCGTAGATCGAGGCAGCGATCGAGCAGTTCGCCCACGACGTCCTCAAGCGTCAGAGCGCCAGCAAGCCGACAGCCGAGCCCGAGCGCACCGAGCGCGGAGCGATCATCACCGTGACATCCGCCAAGGGCGGGAGCGGGAAGACCGTCACCGCCACCAACGTCGCACTTCTCTTGAACCGTATGCCGGACAAGAAGGTGGTCCTGGTGGATGCCGACCTCCAGTTCGGGGACGTCTGCCTCCTGTTGCAGCTCGAGCCACGGTTCACGATGGTGAACGCGGCCCATGAGCTTCATCACCTCGATGCGGAGATGCTCGACTCGCTCTTGACCGAGCACCCGAGCGGGTTGAAGGTGCTGGCCGCCCCTCTGGAGCCTGCTTTCGCCGACGACATCACAACCGCCGGCTTGATGCAGATGCTCGACATCCTGCAAGAGAACTACGACTTCGTGGTGGTCGACACCGCCTCGATGCTGGACGAGCTGATCCTGTCCCTCATCGAGAAGGCCGATCATGTCCTGATGGTCGTGGACATGGACCTGCCGTCGGTCAAGAACGCCAAGCTCGCCCTGGAGACCCTGAGACTCCTCAAGTTCTCCACCCAGAACGTCCAGCTCGTGATGAACCGAAACAATTCGAAGGCCAAGCTGGACAACAAAGAAATCGAAAGCGCCCTGAAGATGGAGATCAAGGCTGCGGTGCCCTCAGATGCCGCTGTCCCCAACTCCGTCAACGAGGGGCGTCCCATCGTCGAGGCCGATCCCAAGGGCAAGGTTGCCAAGGGGTTCGAGAGCGTCGCCGAGTTGATCGTCGGGAAGATCCCAGAGAGCACGTCAAAGGGCGGGCTCTTCGGCCGTAAATAGTGGAAGGTAGATAGAAGTGCCATCGCTTTCAGAGAGAGTCGCAGCTGCAAGGCAGACAGAGACCCAGGAGGTCAGCTCCACCCGCACGGATGCACTGGGTGAGCTCAGAGGCCGTCTCCACTTCAAGGTCGTCGAGGAGCTGGGCCCGACCCTGTACGACCGCCAGATGTCGGACGCCGAGCTGCGGCTCCGCGTGCTGGAGATGCTGGAGTGGGCCGTCGACCAGGAGCAGGGTCTTCCCCTCACCTCCGCCGACCGTCGTGCCCTGCTCAACGAGATCGCTTCGGACGTCCTCGGCTACGGGCCGATCGACCCGCTGCTCAATGACCCGGACGTGACCGAGGTCATGGCCAATGGGCCCTACGACATCTACTACGAGAAGCGGGGCAAGATCGTCCTGTCCGACGTGAAGTTCGTCGACGAGGTGCATCTTCGCCGGATCATCGACAAGATCGTCGGCCAGATCGGTCGTCGTGTGGACGAGGCCACCCCCATGGTGGACGCCCGTCTCCCCGATGGCTCCCGCGTCAACGCGGTCATCCATCCGCTGGCCATTGGCGGTCCGTTCCTGACCATTCGAAAGTTCGCGGTCGACCCCTACCAGGAGGCCGACCTGATCAATTTCGGGACCATAAGCCAGCGCGTTGCCGACTTCTCCAGGGCCTGTGTCCGGGGGCGTCTGAATGTCCTGATCTCAGGTGGTACCGGTTCCGGTAAGACCACGACCCTGAACGTGATGTCCTCGTACATCCCCGGCGACGAGCGCATCGTCACAGTGGAAGACGCCGCCGAGCTCCAGCTCCATCAGGAGCACGTCCTGACCCTCGAGTCACGCCCTGCAAACATCGAGGGCAAGGGTGCGGTCACCATCCGTGATCTGGTCAGGAACACGTTGCGTATGCGCCCTGACCGCATCGTCGTTGGTGAGGTTCGAGGCGCCGAGGCCCTCGACATGCTCCAGGCCATGAACACGGGTCACGACGGCTCGCTCACCACGGTCCACTCGAACAGCCCGAGAGACACCCTCTCTCGTATCGAGACCATGGTGTTGATGGCCGGCTTCGACCTCCCGGTCCGGGCCATCCGTGAGCAGATCGCAGCCGCTGTCGACCTGATCATCCACGTTTCCCGTCTCAAGGACGGAACGCGTCGTGTCACCCACGTCACCGAGGTCGAAGGAATGGAAGGTGAGATCATCACTCTCCAGGACATCTTCCTCTTCGACTACGGCATGGGTGTGGACGAGGACGGGGTGTACAAAGGTCGTCTCAAGGCGACCGGCATTCGACCGAGCTTCTCCCAGGACCTGGAGAACCAGGGCATCAGGCTCCCCGCCGACCTGTTCGATCCCGAGCCTTTCGCCAGGAGATGATGAATTTGAAACGTCTTTCCGCCCTCGTCGGCGCCCTCGTCCTCGGGCTCAGCACGGCTGCGGTCGCACAGACCGCCGCTCCCGAGATCGAGATCGTCGACATCAACGGTTCCCGCTATGCGGAGGGTGGCCAGACCCAGATGGTCGTCGAGTTCCGCAACCTCCCCGA
>JALDXM010000127.1:0-6564 GCA_032155085.1 Actinomycetota bacterium
GCTGAGGACGGCGATCAGCGTCGAAAAGGAGGGTTGGGCCAAGTTCGACTACGTCAAGATGCCCGAGTACCGCTGGGGCATCCTCCTCGCTCCCGAGGTCGAAGGCCGCACCATCCCGTGCGGGGAGCACGTCGGTGAGCCGGTGTGGACCGAGGTGCCTGGGGCTTATCGGGCCATGTTGAGACGTCTGATCGTCATCCAGGGTGACACCGAGCCCGCCTCGGTCGAGCAGCAGCGGTTCCTCGGTTCGACTGCCCCCTCGATCTATGACATGCGCAATCTCTTCCAGGTCAATGTGGAGGAGGGGCGTCATCTCTGGGCGATGGTCTATCTCCTGCAGAAGTACTTCGGGCGGGACGGCCGTGAGGAGGCCCAGGAGTTGCTGGAGAGGCAATCGGGCAGCGACGAGAAGCCGCGCATGCTCGGTGCCTTCAATGAGTCCACCCCCGACTGGCTGTCCTTCTTCATGTTCACGTATTTCACCGACCGAGACGGGAAGATGCAGCTCGAAGCCCTCGCCCAGTCAGGCTTCGATCCGCTCTCTCGGACCTGCCGCTTCATGCTGGCTGAAGAGGCCCACCACATGTTCGTGGGCTATACGGGGGTCAAGCGGATCGTCGAGCGCACCGCTCAGGCGATGGTCGACGGTGGTGTCGAGGACCCCTACGACACGGAGGCGGTTCGGCGGCTCGGGGTGATCGACCTGCCGGCGATCCAGCGAAAGACGAACCTTCATTTCTCGCTGACCCTCGATCTGTTCGGCTCGGAGGAGTCGACCAACGCCGCCAACTTCTTCAACGCCGGTGTGAAGGGGCGGTTCCATGAGGACAGGCTCGAAGATGACCATCGTCTGGTCGACTCCACCTATCCGGTGATGAAGGTGGTTGATGGGGAGCTTCGACCGGTCGATGTGCCGGCACTGAACGCCCTCAATGCCCGGCTACGGGACGACTTCATCGAAGACTGTCAGGCCGGCATCAATCGCTGGAACAACGAGATCTCCGAGCGCGGCATCGACTTCGAGATCACCCTCCCCCATGTCGCGTTCAACCGCAGTATCGGTGAGTTCAACGACATCTCCGTTGACCCCAAGGGAGACATCCTGATGCGGGATGACTTCGAGTCGAGCCGCGGCGATTGGCTTCCCACGAGTGAGGACCAGGCCTACATCGAGAGCCTGATGCAGCCGGTGCTGGTGCCCGGTGAGTTCGCCGGTTGGATCGCCGCTCCGTCGCGGGGGATCCAGGGCAAGCCCACCGACTTCGAGTACGTGAAGCTCCCGTGACCCAAACCCGGGCTCGGGCCAATCCGGAGGGGAGACGGGCCGACCTACTCCGGGCGGCCTATCGGGTGATGGCTCGTGACGGAGTACATCGTGCTCCACTCCAGGAGATTGCAGCGGAGGCCGGGGTGTCCAAGGGTCTCCTCATCTATCACTTCCAGACGAAGGACGGCCTCGTGTTGGCGGCACTGGAATGGGTCTTGGCCACCACCGAGGCCCGGATCCGTGAGCGTCTCACTTCCACCACCGATCCCGCTGAGGCGATCTCGACTGTGGTCGATGCGGTCTGGGTCGGTCCTGAGGCCAATTACGACTTCTTCCGGTTCTATCTGGACGGAGTGGAGCATCAGGCGCGTTCCCCCGAGTTCGACGAGTTTGCTGGCAAGGCGGAGGCGATCATGAACAGCTTCTATCGAGAACTGATCGTGGCCGGTGTCGATGCCGGCGTCCTCGATGTCGACGACGCCACCGTTGGGGCGGTCCAGATGCGAGCCGTCATCGAAGGGATGTTCCTCCAATGGGTCCAGACCCCGGACTGGCGCACCAATCACAGCCAGTATCGGGAATGGTGCCGGGACGCTCTGCTGAAGGCCCTGGGCGCGGGAGATCCCGGCGTCTAGCGCCGGGATCTCCGATCGGCCTCGACGTTTAGCTGGCAGGAACCAGTACTGCGTCGATGATGTGGACCGTGGCGTTGGCGGTCTGGACGTTGCCGCAGACCACCGAGGCGCCATTGACGCTGGCCAGGTCGCCATCAGCCGCGATCTCGAGGGTCTCACCCTGGACCGTCGTCACCGAACCGGACTCGAGCAGGTCGGCGAGGTCGTCCGATTCACCAGCCACCACGTGGTAGGTGAGGATCGAGGTCAGAGTCTCCTGGTCGGCCAGGATTGCCTCGAGCTGGTCGGCCGGGATTGCGGCGAAGGCATCGTTGGTGGGGGCAAAGATCGTGAACGGGCCTTCACCGTTGAGCGTGTCCACCAGACCCGCCTCGCTCACCGCGCTCACCAGCGTGGAGAGCACCGGGTTGTTGGAGGCGGCTGTTGCGGCCGGGTCGTCGGCCATGCCGTCGAACGAGCCCTCGCCATCCGCCGGAACGGCCGAGCAGGCCGGGCCGACGTTGGTGGACGTCAGGTCTGATCCCATCGGCTCTTCCATCGGCTCTTCCATCGACTGGGTGGTCGAGGGCGCCATCGTGGCTGCGGGCGCCGCGGTGGTGGGCGGTGCGCTCTCGGGATCATCCGACGCGTCGTCGCCACCACAGGCGGCGAGGACGAGTGCGAGCAGGCTCACGATTGCGATGAGCTGCCACATTGACTTGAACTTCTTCATGACGGTTCCTTTCCGGCTGGGGTCAGCCTCGGTTCCTGGGCTGTTCGCCGCCGGTGGCGATTCGGATTGCCGGTTTTCACGGCTGCTCCGCGATGACGACGATCGAATGCCAGCCAGTGGCCCCATCGGGCATTGGAGTTGCTCGCTCCTCCACCTGGACCGAGCCGGTGGAATCGGTGGCACGACAGGTGACGCTGTGGCGGCCGGGCGCCGGCTCCCATCGCAGCCGCCACTGTCTCCAGGTGGTGTTGGCGACCTCGGCAGCAAGCTCGGCCTCCTGCCATTCACCTTCGTCGATCCGCACCTCGACCTTGGAGATGCCGCGGGTCTGAGCCCAGGCGACTCCGGCGATCACACCCGGCCCGGCATCGATTCGATCGAGTGCGCCGGGGGTGTCGATCCTCGATTGCGTCTTGATGGGGGCCTGGGCAGACCACTCCCTCCGTGCCCAGTAATGGTCGAAGGCGGCGAAGGTGGTGATCTCGATTTCCCGCAACCACTTGGTCGCCGAGACGTAGCCGTAGAGGCCGGGCACGACCAAGCGGGCCGGGAAACCGTGAACCAGGGGGAGCGGCACACCATTCATCCCGATCGCCACCATGGCGTCACGCCCGTCCATGGCCACCGCCACCGGGAAGCCACAGGTGAAGTTGTCGATCGACCGACCAACCACCTGGTCGGCTGCCGGGTCGATACCCGCCTCCCGGAGGAGCTCATCCAGCCTGACCCCCTGCCAGCGTGCATTTCCGACCAGCTGTCCCCCCACCTCGTTGGAGACACAGGTGAGCGTGATGTCCGATTCGATCTGGGTCCTGGCCAGAAGGTCGTTGTAGGAGAGGGTCAGCTCCCGATCGACCATTCCAAAGATGCGTAGCGAGAAGTCCTCAGCGCTGATCCGGGGGACGCTGAGTGCGGTGTCGATGCGATAGAACTCCTCGTTGGGTGTAACGAAGGGAGACAAGCCCGGTAGCCCGAAGTCGGCTGCGGTCGCGATCGGGGGCAGTCGACGTCCGACGACAGGCAGGGCAAGACCCGTGGGAAGGGCCGAGGCGGCCGCCGGGCTGGCGAGGAGGCGGCCTCCCCCGGCCGCCAATCCGGCTGCGACGACGCTCGCACCAAGCCCGAAGATGAGCCGGCGCCGGTCCTCGGAGGCAACCTCCGGCTCCGGTTCGGTCTCCGATACGTACCAGATTCGATGGAGGCCCACGAGGGTGGCCACTCCGGCGATGGCACCGACGACGGAGGGCAGCGACGAGATCGCCCCGCGTCCCGCGGCCAGGGCGGCAGCCGTCCCCACCGCTCCGAAAACGGCGATGCCTGTCACTCCCAGCCAGAGCCGAACCCGCATCGCCACAATCCCGACCACCGCCGAGTAGATGACGAGAAGTGACCCGATGCCGATCAGGAGGGCCAGCTTGTCGTTGGTCCCGAAGAGGTCGATCGCCACGTCCTTGAGCCAGGCTGGAACGAGATCGATCACACGATCTCCCACGTCGAGGATCGGTGACCTCGTCGACTGGCCCAGCGAGGCGACCAGTTCGGCGGTGCCGAGAGCGACGAGCCCCGCGGCCAGGCCGGAGGCGGCGGATAAGAGGCGACTCGGGTGTCTCATGGCCCCGGTTCGCTGCCCAACGGTCACGGGATTGCACCAATCCGAAGAGCCTTCGGCTGCGAATCGTGGCCAAATGGAAATAAGGATCGCCGGGGCTGCGGTCGCCTGGGTCGCGCCAGTGGGTCGTCATCCCGCTGGGCGCCACCGCACAGGTACCCTGACCCGCGCCCGAATCAGCCTCCGGGCACCAATGCCGACCACTAACCCCCTGGACGCACTCATGTCTCGGGTCGCCGACGGCGACACCGACGCCTTCTCCCGGCTCTACGACCAGACCTCGCCCATGGTGTACGGGCTCGCCCTGCGCGTCGTCCGATCGGAGGCGATGGCCGAAGAGGTGACCCAAGAGGTGTTCCTTCAGGTGTGGAGGAAGTCCTCTGAGTTCGACCCGGATCGGGGAGCGGTGAAGACCTGGATCGCCACCCTGGCCCATCGCCGGGCAGTCGACGCGGTGCGACGTTCCCAGAGCGCACGTGACCGTGAGGCGAGGGTGCCCGATGACCCGCCGCTGCCCGATGTCGCTGAGGCCGCCGTCGTGAGCGACGAAAGGGAGCGGGTGCGGGCCGCCCTCGGGGCGCTGACCGATCTGCAGCTACAGGTGATCGAGATGGCCTACTTTGGAGGTCTCACTTATCGGGAGGTGGCCGAGCGGCTCGACACTCCTCTGGCAACGGTGAAGACACGGATACGGGATGGCCTGGCGCGGATGAGAGCGGCCCTGGGTGACGACAATGGATGACATGCACGATCTCGTCGGGGCATATGCCGTCGACGCCCTGGACGACCAGGAGCGTGAGGCCTACGAGACCCATCTCGCCGGCTGCGACCAGTGCCTGGCCGAGCTGGCCCGCCTTCGGGAGTCCGCCACGGTCCTGGCCACATCGGCCTCCGTGGCGCCGCCGCCGGAGCTCAAGGACCGGGTCATGGCCGAGATCCACAGCGAGGCGGCGCCGGTCGTGCCGATGAAGAGCCGTCGTAGTCGCTGGCCGAGCTGGGCGCCGCTAGCCGTGGCTGCGCTGGCCGCGTTCGTGTTGGGCGTCGTCGCCGTGGTCCAGACGGTTGCGCGCAACGATCTCTCCGGCCCAGCCGGGGTGGTGGCCGCGGCGGAGGCCGCCGCCAATGACCCCGGTTCCATCGTCACCGACTTCGAGACCGATGACGGGGTCGTCGGCCAGGTGGTGCTCACAGCCGATGGAGAAGGTTTCCTCATTCCTTCGGATCTCGATCCGCTCGACGAGGCGCGCACCTACCAGCTATGGGTGCTGACTCCCGACGAGCAGGCCATTTCGGCTGGAGTCCTGGGGAACGATCCCGCCCCTTCCCGATTCACCTGGTCGGGTGACGTGGCCGGGTTTGCCCTGACCCGGGAGGTCGCCGGAGGTGTAGAGAGCACAGCTGGGGACGTGGTCTCCGTAGCCGAGCTCTGAGCCACCACGGGTAACTTGGGGAGGTGAAGGTCGACCCCCATGTATTCGTCATCTTCGGCGGGACCGGCGACCTTGCCGAGCGCAAGCTGCTCCCGTCGCTTTTTCGCCTCATCAGCGAGGAGGAAGCAGGGGACAGATGTGTCGTGCTGGGTGTCTCCCGACAGGAGGTAGGGGACACCGGATACCGGGAGTGGGCACGAACCGTGCTGGAAGAGTCGGGGCAAGAATCGGCCCTGGTTGAGCGGTGGTGTGAGGCCAACGTCCACCATCAGGCGCTCGACGGCACCGCAGCCGGCTTCGAAGCATTGCGGAAACGGGTCGAGGCCCTCGAGACGGAGCTTGGCCTCCCCGGCAACAGGGTGTTCTATCTCGCGATCCCTCCGGGGGCATTCACCCCGACGATCGAAGGGCTGGGCACCTCGGGGTTGAACCGCTCGGCGGGCTGGGTCCGGGTTGTGGTGGAGAAGCCCTTCGGCACCGATCTCGAGTCGGCCCGTGCCCTCAACGAGCTGCTGTTGTCGCAGTTCGACGAGAGCCAGATCTACCGGATCGACCACTACCTGGGCAAGGCCACGGTCCAGAACCTGCTCACCTTCAGGTTCACCAACCCCATGTTCGAGCGTCTCTGGAACCGGGATCGGGTGAGTCGGGTCGAGATCACGGTTGCCGAGGATCTCGGCATCGGGGGCCGGGCCGGTTACTACGAGCGGGCCGGTGTCGTGCGGGACATGGTTCAGAACCACCTGACCCAACTTCTTGCCCTGGTCGCGATGGAGCCGCCGAATGTGTTCGACGCCGACCGGATCCGGGACGAGAAGGTGAAGGTTGTGACGGCGGTAGCCCCGATCGACCCGGGCGACGTGGTCTACGGACGCTATGAGACGGGGACCCTGAACGGTGAAGATCTGCCC
>JALDXM010000128.1:0-6532 GCA_032155085.1 Actinomycetota bacterium
GGTGAGGGCTGGTTCCCCCATTGGTGCGGCTTCGCCGATGAGATCGGGGCTGGCCCGGGTGAAGGGGCCAACCTGAATCTGCCCTTGAAGCCCGGGAGCGACGACGGAGCATTCCTCGACGCACTGGACCGGATCTGCGAGAGAGTGACCGATCTGGAGCCTTCACATCTTGTTGTGTCGCTCGGGGTCGATGCGGGTGACACCGATCCGGAGAGCCCGCTTCGGGTCACCAACCGAGGTTTCGCCGCCGTGGGAGATCGGCTGGCCGCACTGGGGCTTCCCACTGTCCTGATCCAGGAGGGAGGCTACGACCTCGAGGCTCTCGGCCTCGACGTGATGGCCGTCCTCACAGCTTTCCGCTGACCCAGTACCCGGGGCTATCTTCTCGTGTCGGAGGTCACTTTCGTGAGCAAACCCCCTTTTGTGGGCAAAGACGTCTTCGGAGGCATCCCAAGCGAGCCACGGCCCGACCTCGACCCGCCGAAGCACTGGCGGCTGGAGGATGTGTTCGCCACTGCCCGACCCCACGATCCCTCCCTCGGCCCGGACCGAGAGACGATCGCCTTCGTCCTCGACCTGGAGGGCACCTCGGATATCTGGTCGCTGCATCTCAGCGACGGCACTTTGACCCGACTGACCACGGGCCGCGGCCCGGTGGCCTATTGGGCCGACGACGCCCCGGCTTGGTCACCCAACGGCAGCACGCTCGCCTACAACCACGATGGGAAAGTCGCCCTCATCCCGGCGTCGGGAGGCCCGGCCCGTCATTTGGTAGATGGATCGGCAGGCGCCTGGATCGACGACAACCAATTGTCCGTGATCGTGGACAAGGATCGATTCACCCGATTGGCGGTGATCGACATCGAGGATGCGTGGCCCGCTCCGGTCGGTCCCGGTGAGGGCGACGTTGGGCGACCAGTCGTCATCTCCGATGGTCGAACTCTGGCCTCTTACTACCCGAAGGAAGACTTCAGCCGTAGCGATATCGTCCTGATCGACTCCGATGGCTCGTGGCAGACCCTTGTCGGACATCCCGACCGTCGGGCGGGGGGTCACGTCGTCCACGATGGCCGGGTTGCCTACACGCTCGAAGACGGAGATTGGGCGGGCGTGTACGTCACCGGTCTCGATGACGATCGGCACGACAAGCTCGCGGGCGGGGACTGCGACTACTCCTCGCTGGCCTGGGCCGACGACGGCGAGAGCCTCTACGCCATCGCCACCGCCCGGGGAGCGAGCGACCTGGTTCGGATAACCCTCGATGGCGATGTCAAGACCATCGCTCAGGGAGGAGCCTGGGATCAGCCCCTGGTCACTGCTGCGGGTGTTGTCGCCATCTACGAAGCTTCGGACTCCCCAGCTGCCATCTATCGGGTTGGAGACGACGGTGCCAGGAGCACGCTCTACGACGGCGCCCCGGCCGGAATCCGCTCGGCACCGCACGCCAAGATGGAGCGGATCAGCTACATCTCGTACGACGGACTCGAGATCGAGGGCTTCCTCTTCCGGCCGGCCGAGGTCTCGAAGCCGGTGCCCGCAGTGGTCTACCCCCATGGCGGCCCGACCGACTACGACGGCGATCTGTGGGATGGTCATGCCCAGTACTTCGTGGACAAGGGTTACGCCTGGCTGTCTGTCAATTTCCGGGGCTCCATCACCTATGGCCTCGCCTTCGAGCGGGCGAACCATGGCAACTGGGGAGTCGGTGATGTTGAGGACTGCCAGGCCGCAGCGGCCTATCTCAGCGAACTGGGCTGGGTAGACCCCTCCCGCATCGCCATCTATGGCTCGAGCTACGGGTCATACATGGTCCACTCGTCGCTGGTGCACCCGGAGAACCGATTTGCCTGCGGCGCCTCCAAGTTCGGGGACATCGACATCCTGACCTCTTGGGCCCAGGGTGATCGAGCAGGGCGGGAGGACCTGGAACGTCAGATGGGCCATCCTTCGCAGGATCGGCGTGCTTACTACGAGGGGTCACCTATCCATCGCATCGAGCGGATCAACCGACCCCTGCTTCTCGCCCATGGGGAAAAGGACGCAAGAGTCCATCCCAAGCAGGCCGAAGAGCTGGTCGAGGCGCTCGACCGAATCGGGGCCACTTACGAATACATCACCTATCCCAATGAGGGCCACGGGTTTCTCAGTCGTGACGCACAGCTCCACTTCTACAGGCGTCTGGAGCGGTTCCTCGACTGGCACCTGATGTAGGCCCGGCTGGGGTCCCACTACCGTTCCGCCGGTGACGGTGTCAGTCGAGAGGCGACTGGAAGACGGTCCTCTCGTGACCGGCCAGGGCAACTACGTCGCTGATCTGATCGATAACTCGACATTTCATGCCGCCTTCGTCAGGAGCCCGATCGCTCACGGCATCCTGACCCCACCCGATCTGGACGAAGCTCTCTCCATGCCTGGGGTGGCGGCCGTGCATTCGGCCGACACTCTCTCCCTCCCCGATCTGCCCTCCTCACCCGGTGGGCCAGGGGTGGCCCCCGCGACGGGGATGGGGCAGCCGCCTCTGGCCCGGGACCGGGTTCGGTATGTCGGCGAGCCGATCGCCGTGGTGGTGGCCGAGTCCGCAACTCAGGCCGTCGACGCGGCGGAGACCATCTGGCCCGAGATTGACCCGCTGCCGGCCGTGACCGATCTGCGGACTGCCCACACCGACGAGGTCCTGTTGTTCCCAGAGACCGGAAGCAATCTCGTCGAGGAGCGGACAATCGAGAGCCCGGGCGGGGTACCGAACTACGAACGGACAGCCGAGGTCGAGGTGGTGATCCCTCGTCTCTCGCCGGTGACCATCGAGCCGCTGGCGATCCTCGTCAGGCCGGCGGACTACGGGCTCGAGGTGTGGTGTGGGCACCAGGCGCCGGGGCGTCTTCCCAAGACACTCGGGCCGCTCCTCGGGCTGGATCCGGCCGCGATCAGGGCGCGGGTACCCGACGTCGGGGGCGCGTTCGGGACAAAGGGGCCCTTTTATCCGGAGTACGCGGTGGTCGCTGCCCTGGCCCAGCGTCTGGGAAGGCCAGTCGTTTGGATCCAGACACGGTCGGAGCAGATGATCACCGGAACTCACGGACGGGGCATGATCGTCAAGGCCCGGATCGGGGGTGATGCAGACGGCCGGATCCGCGGCCTTCACTACGAGATCTTCGGGGACATGGGCGCCTACCCCAACGCAGGGTCCCGTGTCCCCTTCTTCACCCAATACGTCTCCCAGGGGCTCTACGACGTCGACTACCTCGAGGCGACGGCCCGCGCCGTGGTGACCAACAAGGCTCCCACCGGCCCGTATCGAGGCGCCGGACGGCCAGAGGGAGCCATCTCGGTGGAGTCTGCCGTCGATGCCTTCGCCGCCGAGATCGGAGTCGCACCGGAGGAAGTCCGATTCAAGAGCTTTCTCCAGCCAACATCATGGCCCCACGCCACTCATACCGGCGCCCTCTACGACTCTGGCGACTACCGCGCCGCCCTCCAGCTGGCCCTGGACACAGTCGAGATCGAGAAGTGGCGTGCCGAGCAGACGAGACGGCGGGAGATCGACGGCGACCCGATCGGGATCGGGATCGGGAGCTTCATCGAAAGGGCTGGTGGGGCGCGGGGCACCGGAGAATATGGCAAGGTCGAACTGCTGCCCGATGGGTCGATCGTGGTCCGCACCGGGTCTACCCCGTCGGGTCAGGGACATCGCACCGTCTGGTCAGAGATCGCCGCCAACGTCTTCTCGGTTCCCGTTGAATCCATCACGTTCATCGCCGGCGACACCCATGAAGTAGCCGACTCGGTGGGCAGCTTCGGAAGCCGCTCGGCCCAGCTCGGAGGGTCGGCGGTGCTGCGAATGGCCACACAGGTCCGTGAGCAAGCTCGCAAGATTGCATCCGAGATGCTCGAAGCCGCAGAGGCCGACTTGGAGCTCGTCGACGGTGCATTTCGTGTGGTTGGGTCACCCGGCTCGGAGATACTTCTCGCCGACGTCGCCTCCCGGGCCGCCACCCTGGGCATCGAGCTCGAGGCCGAGGAGATGTTCAACCCGGACGCCCAGACGTTCCCGTATGGAACCCACATCGCCGTGGTGGAGGTCATGAGGGAGACCGGCGAGGTACGGGTGCTGCAACTTGTGGCTGTCGATGATTGCGGGAACGTGCTCAACCCGATGATCGTCGAGGGCCAGGTTCACGGCTCGGTGATGCAGGGGCTGGGCTCTGCGCTGCTGGAATCGATCGTCTACGACGAAGACGGCCAGCCCTTGACCACCAACCTGGTCACCTATCTGATCCCCACCGCCAGACAGCCGATGCCTCTCATATCCAAACGGCTCACCCACCCCGCACCGTCGAACCCCCTTGGGGCCAAGGGCGCCGGCGAGGGTGGATGTATCGGGATGCCGCCGGCGATCCTCAATGCGGTCCGGGACGCGCTCCGGCCCTACGGCGTCACCCGTCTCGACCTGCCGTTGAGCCAACATCGGGTCTGGCAGGCGATCCACGAGTCGTCCGCGCAGAGATGACAGGTTCCTTTGGCGACTATGAGGCTCTCAGCTTCGACTGTTACGGCACCCTGATCGATTGGGAGTCAGGAATCTGGGAGGCCCTGCAGCCCCTGTTGAGCGCAAACGGGCGGGATGTCGCCCGTGCCCATCTCCTGTCCGAGTTCGGACGCATCGAATCGGCGCAAGAGGCGGCGACACCTGACATGCGGTACCGGGACTTGCTGGTCGTGGTCCATCGTGACCTGGCCGGCGCGGTCGGACTGGAGACCACCGATGACCTCGACTTGGCCTTCGGCGCTTCGGTCGCCCGGTGGCCTGCATTTCCCGATTCGGCCCAAGCCCTCCGCAGCCTGGCGGAGAGATATCGCCTGGTGATCCTGTCCAATATCGACCGGGACAGCTTCGCCGCCTCGAGCCAGAAGCTCGGTGTGGCTTTCGATGCGGTGTACACCGCCGAGGACATCGGGTCCTACAAGCCGGACCCGGCCAACTTCGACTATCTCCTCACTCACCTCGCTGATGAATTCCAGATTCAGCCCGACTCGGTGCTCCACGTCGCCCAGAGCCTGTTCCACGATCACGCCCCGGCCAAGGCAGCCGGTCTCGACACGGTGTGGATCGACCGGCAGCGCCTGTCCGCTGGCGGTGATTGGGGTGCGACCATGTCCGTGGATGATCCGCCGATCCCCGACCACGTCTTCTTCTCGATGTCTGAACTGGCCCAGGCCGTTGACCGCTCCTGAGCGATGACAGTCCGGACCGCCCTGATTCGCCCAGTCCCCGACTCATTCCCCAAGGCCCTGGTCAGCCACGGAAAACCCGAGATCGATCTGGAGAAGGCCAATGCGCAGCATCAGGAGTATCGGCGTCTTCTAGAGGCGTCTGGGCATGCCATCCACGTCGTGCCATCGGATGAGGCCCACCCCGACTGTGTGTTCATCGAGGACACCGCCGTGATCCTCGGGGAAGCGGCGTTGATTACCCGACCGGGCGCGGACTCGCGCCGTGGTGAGACGGGACCGGTCGAAGAGGCTCTGGCCAAACGGTTCGACATCGCCCGGGTCAATGCCCCGGGCACCCTCGATGGCGGTGATGTGCTCATCGTCCACGAAATTGTCTATGTCGGTCGATCCGCTCGAACGAACGACGAAGGGATCGACCAATTGCGAGCAGTGGCCCATCTCCAGGGTCTGCAGGTGGTCACGGTGGATGTCGAAGACGTCCTCCATCTCAAGTCGGCGGTCTTGCCGATCGACGAGGAGACCGTGGTGGTGACACCTCGAACCGTCGACGAGACCAAGCTCGATGGACTCCAGATCATTTACGAGCACGAGGAGGAAAGGCATCTGTTCAGCGCCCTTCCCCTCGCCGACGGCACGGTCATGGTCACCGCGGCAGCGCCGCAGACCAGCGCCCGTGTCGGCTCCCGGGGGGTGGAATTGGTCCCCATCGACGTCTCCCAGTTCCAGTTGGCCGACGGCGGGCTGACGTGTATGTCGATCATCGTCCGATGACCCGTGTCAGGACCATGGTGGGCCGGTCCCCAGACGAAGCCCACCGCACCGCCACCCCTCTCGAGTTGTTCTTCGACCTCGTGTTCGTCGTCGCCGTCGCCTTCGCCTCATCCGAGCTTCATCACGCCATCGCCGAGGACCACGTGGGAGAGGGCGTGATCGGCTATGCCATGGTGTTCGTCGCCGTCTGGTGGGCCTGGATCACGTTCACCTGGTTCTCCTCCGCATACGACACCGACGACGTCCCCTTCCGTCTCCTGACCTTCGTCCAGCTGACCGGGGCGCTGATCGTCGCGGCCGGAGTCCCGAGGCTCTTCGAGGAAATGGAGCTCGGGGTCGTTTTAGCCGGCTACATCGTGATGAGGATGGCGGTGGTCACCCAGTGGGTCCGTGTGGCTCGATCCGACATGGCCAGGAAAAGGACCGCATGGCGCTACGCGATCGGGACCACCGTGGTCCAGCTGGCCTGGGTCCTTCTGTATTTCGCCCCTGCTAGCGCCGTGATGCTCGGATTCCTTCTCCTGGTAAT
>JALDXM010000129.1:0-6510 GCA_032155085.1 Actinomycetota bacterium
TCGAGAAGGCCTCCTGAAGCCAGTCACAAGCGAGCGAATCCACGGCTGGCAACCCCGCGACCGTTGTTAATTTGGGCCCATGACACCAGGGACCCTCCCCGTAGGGACGGTCAGCTTCCTTTTCTCCGACATCGAGGGCTCGACCAGGATGCTCCAAGAGCTCGGCGATGCTTTTCGGCCTGTCTTGGAACGTCACAACTCGATCATTCACGAAGAGGCCGAGATCCATCGCGGTCACATCGTGAAAAACGAGGGCGACGGGTTTTTCGTCGCCTTTCAGTCAGCCCTGGATGCCGTGGCCAGCGCCGTCGAAATCCAGCGACGGCTGGCGGATGAGGAATGGCCGACCGCCCAGGGTGTCCGGGTCAGGATCGGGATCCACACCGGCGAGGGGCGGCTCGGGGGCTCCGATTATGTGGGAATCGACGTCCACAGGGCCGCAAGGATCGGCGATGCCGGACACGGCGGCCAGATCCTGGTCTCAGAAGCGACGGCTCGCCTTGCCGAGTACGACCTGCCTGAAGGGACCATGTTCGAAGACCTGGGCACACATCGGCTCCGGGACCTGACCCACGATGAGCACATCTACCAGCTCAACGTGCCGGACCAACCCGATGAGTTCCCACCTCTGCGCACCCTCACCTCGAGCAAGGGGAATCTGCCCGTCCGGGACCTGACCTTGGTGGGTCGACAGGACGAGAAGATGGTGGTGGTCGAAGCTCTCGAGAAGTCGAGGCTGGTGACCCTCACCGGACCGGGGGGTGTGGGCAAGACCACCCTGGCCCTCAAGGTCGCCGAGGAGCTTTCGTCCAGCTTCGAGGATGGAGTGTGGTTCGTCGAGGTGTCGAGGGTTCCCGATGACAACCTCCTCGCGGCGGCAGTCGCCCGCCAGTTGCACATCACCGAGAGCCCCCTCCGGTCTATCACCGACACCCTCATCTCTCGTTTGGCCAAGGCGAGGTCACTTCTCATCCTCGACGGCTGCGAGCACCTGATCGATGCTGTGGCCAAGCTGACGGATCAGCTGCTTCAGGGAACCGAGGAGTTGAAGATCCTCGCGACGACCCGTGAGTGGCTCTCGATCAGGGAGGAGCACCTCGTGAAGATCTCCCAGCTCGCGGTCCCGGGGCCTGAAACAAGAACCGTTGAGGGCATAGCTCTCTACCCGTCCGTCGCCCTGTTCGTGGGCCGAGCCCGTCTCGTCAACCCCAACTTCACCCTGAGCCCTGCCAACGCGGAGCAGGTGGCCGAGGTGTGCCGGCGTCTCGACGGCATCCCACTCGCTCTCGAGCTTGCGGCTGCCCGTCTAAAGGTCCTCTCTGTGGGTCAGTTGGTCGAACGGCTCGACCAGCAGTTCGCCCTGCTGGCCGGCACTGCTCGTGACCTGCCGCCGCACCAACAGACGCTGGAGACGACACTCGACTGGAGCTTCGACTTCCTCGGCGGAGCGGAGCGGGCCTTGTTCACCCGTCTCTCGGTCTTCAACGGTGGCTTCACACTCGAAGCGGCGGAGAGCGTGTGCTCGGGCGGCCTGGTCGACAGGGCGCACGTCATGAACCTGCTTGGGCGTCTGGTTGAGACATCACTGGTCATGGCCACCGATGCCGACCCCGTCCGCTACCGCCTCCTCGAGCCCATAAGCCACTACGCCCGGATGCGTCTCGACGAAGGCACCGAGCTGGCCGCCCTTCGCGACAGGCACGCCGAGTTCTTCCTGACCATGGCGGAGGCCGGCGATCAGAACATCCACGATCTGGAGCAGAACGTCTGGGCAGACCGTCTCGAGCGAGATCGCTACAACCTGCGAGCCGCCCTGGAATGGCTGCATGAATCGGGTCAGGTCGAGAAGGCAATGGCCATGGCCGGGGCTCTCAGATGGTTCTGGGTCATCAAGCGCGAGGTGAGCGACGGGACGGAATGGCTCGAGCGCACCTTGGCGCATCGCGAAGGAGTCGACCGATCCATCCTCGCTCGGGCTCTGAATGGCGCCGGGCTGCTTGCAGGCCGCCGTCTGGCATTTGACGAAGCGCAGGCCTATCTGACCGAAGCGCTCGAGATCTACCGGGAGCTGGGCGACCGCCGCGGCGAGGCACGGCAGGCCTACCAACTGATGACCACGCACTGGCTTCGGGACGACCTCGATGAGGCAAATCGGATGGCCCCTGACGTAGAGAAGGTCACCCGGGAGTCGGGAGACGCATGGATGCATGCGTGGGCTCTCGCAGTCTGGGGGACCATGGCCCGTCTCCAGGGTGAACTTGAGACGGCCCGTGAGAAGATGACGACGAGCCACGAGATCTTTCTCGACAATTCCGGCGTCCTCGACGTCGGGTGGTCGGCGCTCAGACTCGGGGCTCTGGCCCGTGACGAAGGTGACTACACCGAGGCCAACAACCGATACCGGGAAGGCCGGGACTTGCTCGCGATAGCCGGTGATTCCTTGGGCCTGGCCCATGCGGACGCCGGCCTCGCGGCCATGGCCTGGCTGGCCCGCGACCACGACTATGCCCTCGAGCTGTTCAAGTCGGCGCTGGAAGGCTTCAGCCTGTACGAGGAGGCTGCGAACAACCTCTTCGAGATGAAGACGATGATCCAGTCCAACCCGACCACGGGTGAGCTGCAACGGGTCGTGGAGCTGAACCGTGACAGGGCCGGCTCAACCGACGACAAGGCAGGAGCGGCGGCAGCCCTCGGCGAGTACCTCTATCACATGGGGAAGACCGCCTTCCGTCACGGGCACCTGAAGCGGGCGCGGGCGGCGCTCGTGGAGAGCCTGATCCTGTGCGACATGGCCCACGACATGCGTGGGGTGGCCATCGCCGTCGCCGCCCTCGCGGTCTGTGCACACACGGAAGGTGAAGACACCCTTGCCGCCCGTCTATTCGGGCTGGCCGATTGGGTGGCCAGTGAGCACCGGGTCGCAGTATGGCCTCCGCCGGAGGAGCACGACTATGCGACTCAGGTTGGTGACACCCAGGAAATGCTCGGGAGTCTCGAGTTCGCTCACGCCATCGTTCACGGTGAAAGCCTCACCATCGAAGAAGCAATCGAGATGTTGGGCGCCGATTCGCCGACGCGTCAGTAATCGATACCTCGCTTGGCCATCACACCGGCGTCGTAGGCGTGCTTGACCTTCGTCATCTCGGTGACGGTGTCCGCCGCATCGACCAGCGCCGACGGGGCATCTCGACCGGTGAGGATGAGGTTGAGACGAGGTGGCCGGCTCTCGATGGCCGCCACCACCTCCTCGAGCTGGATCCATCCCCAGTTGATCGGGTAGGTGATCTCATCGAGGATCAGCAGGTCGTACTGATCTGACTCGATCTTCGATTGGGCGCTGGCCCACGCCTCACGGGCAATGGCCTCGGACTCATCGATGTCATCGGAGTCCCAGGTAAACCCATCGCCGAGAGCCCACCAGTCGATCCCCAGCTCTTTCCCCATCTTCTCTTCCCCGACCTTCCAATCCCCCGACTTGAGGAACTGAACCACACCGACCTTCCATCCACGAGCCAACGCCCGGAGTGCGGTCCCGAAGGCGGCAGTGGACTTGCCCTTCCCGTCGCCGGTGTTGACCAGGACGAGTGAAGGTGGGCGATGACTCCCGGTAGGAGGCGGCTCGGTCGGAGGTGTGATTCGGTCGGTCACGTCATCGACTCATTTCCCCCGGCTGTGTCGCAGCGGAATGATGGTCAACCCATCCTCGTTCGCCCCATCTTCGTTTGCTCCGACAACCTTCACCCGGGCGCCGTAATGCTCCATGATTCGCTCCTCTGTCAGGACCTCGCGGGCCATGCCTTCGCTCACAACAACGCCTTGGCTCATCATGACGACCCGATCTGGGTATTGGCCGGCGATGGTGAGATCGTGCAGTGCACTGACCACGGTGAGACCATCCTCGACTCTCAGTTGGTCGATCAGCTCCAGCACCTGCTGCTGGTGCCCGACGTCCAAAGCCGAGACCGGCTCATCGAGCAGGAGGACCGGCGCCTCCTGGGCGAGTGCCCGGGCCAGCACTGCACGCTGCGCCTCGCCTCCCGACAGTGTCGACAGGGGGCGGCCGGACAAATCGCCCAGATCGAGGCGATCGATGGCATGCCGCGTGGCCTCGAGGTCGTGACCGCGCTCTGATGCCAGGTAGCCCAGGTGCGGAGTTCGTCCCAGCAGGACATAGTTGGCAACAGTCATCTCATCGGGGAGCATCGGGCGTTGTGGCATCCAGGCGATGTCCGCGCCAGCCCTCCTCTCGCGTCCCCGGAGCTCGACCGATCCCCGGTGAGGGACCGTTCCGATGGCTGCCTTCAACAGCGTCGACTTGCCGGCCCCGTTTGGCCCCACCAGGCCGACCCATTCACCGTCTGACACGGTGAGATTCACCGGCCCGACCTTGTCGACCCCGTAATAGGAGACCACCACGTCACGCCAGGAGATCATGACGAGCCTCTCATGGTGCGTAGCACCAGCAAGAAGAACGGGGCGCCCAGGAAGGCGGTGACGACACCGATGGGCAGCTCGCCAGGGGCGACGATGGTGCGGGCGACCAGATCGGCGACGATCAGGAAGGTGGCGCCGGAGACCAGCGATAGGGGCACGATCACCCGATAGCTCCATCCCGTCAGAAGGCGGATGGTGTGCGGGACGATGATCCCGACGAATGCGATCAGCCCGCTGACGCTCACTGCGGCGGCGGTAGCGAGCGTGGCAGCCAGTACCACGAGGCGGCGAACCTGCGTCACATTGACTCCGAGACCCCCTGCTTCTTCGTCACCGAGGCCCAGCACATCGAGTAATCGGCGCAACACGATGAGGACAGCGGAGGCCACAACCGCATAGGGAATCAGAGTCAAGACCTCACCCCAGCCGACGGTCACCAATCGGCCGAGTATCCAGGAGTAGACCTCGCGGAGGTTCTCGCTGTTCCGCTGGAGAAGGAAGGTCTGAATCGCCGTGGCAAAGGCGGCCACCGCGACCCCCGCAAGAATCAGCGTTGTCGTAGTCCGGCCACCCACCGTCCGACTGAGGGCATAGGTCGCACCAACCGCCGCAATCCCCCCGAGGAAAGCGACCGGCGCAATGGCCGCCGACCCGGCACCCAATCCGATCACGGCTGTGGCTCCGAGGCCGGCCCCCGCAGCCACCCCGAGGAGATACGGGTCGGCCAGTGGATTGCGGAACACGCCCTGGTAACCGGCCCCGGCCACGGCGAGGACTGCCCCCACCAAACCTCCCATGACCACCCGTGGGACCCGTATCTCGAAGAGGAGACGGCTCTCGACCTCACCGAGGCCGTGATCGATCGAAAGGAAGGGAAGCCGATCGACCAGGGCGGCAATGACGTCGCCCGGAGCCAACGCCACCGATCCAACGAGAAGACCCGCAAGGGCTGCAACGACGAGGAGCACGACCGCCAACACCCATCGCCGGGCCCCGACACGGGATGGGCCGACTGGCGCGGCGGCCGGCCCGTCGCTCAAGAGGCGGGCAGGGCGGTCACTGATTCGGCGATGGTCTCGAGAAGCTCGACGACTCGCGGCCCCCAGTTGGAGGCGAGGTAGGAATCCAGGGGGATGATGGCCCCGTTCTGGACTGCGGTCATCTCCGCCCACCCCGGTCGCTCCTCCAGACTGTCGGGTGTCACTCCGAAGTCGACGTCGGCGAGGTAGATCATGTCAGGGTCCTGGCTGACTATGTGCTCCGACGAGAGCTGAGGGAAACCGCTGCCGTCGTCGGCTTCGTCGGCGATGTTGGTCAGACCGAGGAGGGCGTAGATCTGGCCCAGGAAGCTGTTCGAAGTTGGCGAATACAGAGTGGCGTCGACCTCGTGGTAGAAGGAGAGACCTGCAGGGATAGTGGTGGTGGCCACGATCTCGTCGATGTCGGCCTGCATCCGGGAGACGACCTCGGCAGCCTCTCCGATGTGGCCTGTGGCTACTCCAAGGACCTCCAACTGGGTATACGAGTCATTCAGGCTGGCCGCTGTCGGGAGCAGCAAGGTCGGGACGTCAACCGCCTGGAGGCCGGATACCAACTCCCCAGGGTCGAATGAGATGACGACCAGGTCGGGCTCGTATCCAATAATCGCCTCCAGATTGGGTGTGAATCCGGAGAGATCGGTGACCGGAGCTTCGGGCGGGTACGTGGAGAACTCGTCCACCGCCACCACCTGGTCTCCTGCCCCGATGGCGAACAGCATCTCCGTGCCCGTCGAGGACAGCGAGACGATGCTCTCGGGCATCTCCTCGATCGTCACCGGGCCACTGGCCGCCTCGACGGTCACGGGGAAGCCGGTCTCCGCCGCAGAGGTCGTTGTCTGAGCTGCAGTCGTCGTGACGGCTGCCGTGGTCGTCGTCTCCGCCGACTCCGTGGTGGTGGTGCCTGCGTCGCTGCCGCAGGCGACCACGGCCAGCAAGGTGAGGATCAGCGTGATCCTTCTCATAATGAAACATCCTCCGTTGTCGGAGGATGAAGAGGCCGGTGGCTTCCCTGAGCCCACGCTTCCGTCTTCATCCG
>JALDXM010000130.1:0-6473 GCA_032155085.1 Actinomycetota bacterium
GCCGATGTCGGCTGCGGCCATCGGGGGCACGTCGGGTGACACGCGGGTGGGCGGGCGACACGACGAATCAAATGGCACTTCCACCGTCTCACCCGGCCCCCAGGCCGGGTTGGTCACCACCTGTTCGAAGCCCTCCAGGTCCCACCACCAGACGTCACCGACGATCGAGGTCATCACGAATCCCTCGGGCCCGGCGATGAGACCCGGGCGTCCGGCGCTCTGGCCCGCCCGCATCTCATCGGGGAAAGCGACCTCCTCGCGCACCTCCCAGGACCCGTCGATGAGGGCCAGGATCAGTGCCTCTCTGCCGTCATATGCCGCCAACAGGTCGTCGGACGCGGCGAGCCGGATCGGGGTGGCATCGAGCGGCGTGGAGCGCCAGTCGGTGCCGTCCTCGGACCACCAAAGCAGTACTCCGTCCTCGGTAACGCCGGATAGGACGGCGAACCCAGAGTCGGTAGCCGTCAGGCTGTCCAGGTTGATCGGGCCGGTCGGCCCGATATGTGCGACCCACTCCGGCCCGCCGGGATCTGGGCGGGTGATCATGCCGATGACGGCCACACCGACGACGACGGCGACGACGGGCAGAGCGAGATCCCATCTCCAGCCCCTCCGCTCGTGGCTGCCCGGTGGTGGGTCCTGCACGTCGGTGTCCGGCCTGACGACCATGGGCTGGGATCTCTGCTCGGTTGGGCGATCGTGCATCCTATATGATCCGACAGGTGGAGCGGTCTGCCCCGGTTGGCGTCAATGCGTCTCGTGCCGCGGCCACGATCAAGGCTCTCGGCTTCACCGATGTCATCTGCATCCCGGACGGTGAGAGTCGCCATCTCTACCAGGAGCTCGTCGATGATCCGGGCATCGACGTCTATCAGCCGACCCGGGAGGGTGAGGGCATCGCCATCGCCGCCGGGCTGTGGGTGGGCGGGCGCAAGCCGATAGTGATCCTGCAGAACACTGGTCTGTTGGAGGCCGGCGACGCCTTGCGGGGTTGCGGGATCGGCCCCCGCATCCCGCTCTTTCTCCTGATCGGCTGGCGGGGATACCCGGGTGCCGTGGAGGGGAGGCTCCCCATCGACTCGGCCTATCCCTACACCGAGCCGATCCTGGACGCCTGGGGTGTTCCACATCGTCGGCTCATGACGGACGACGACCTTGGTGTCGTCGGGGAGATGGCGGCGACGGCGGAGGAGACGTCACTCCCTGCCGCAGTGGTCTACGGCTACGGGTTCACCGCATGATCGAGCGGCTTGATCTCTTGCGGGCACTCGCCTCGCGACGCAGCGACGAGATCGTGGTGACCACGATGACGGCGACGTTGCAATGGCCCCTGGTGTCGAGCCACCCTCTCGACTTCGACTTCCTCGCCTTCGGGATGGGCCACGCTGCCGACTTCGGGCTCGGCCTCGCCCTGGCCCGGCCCGAGCGCAAGGTGATCGTGCTCAAGGGCGACGGTGGACTGCTGATGAGTCTCGGCTCGCTGGTCACGATCGGGCGCTACGGACCACCCAACCTCCTTGTCCTGCTCATGGAGAACCGGTCCTATGAGATGACCGGCGGGCAGGAGCTGGCAGCGGGCGTCGATTTCGCCGCTCTCGCCAAGGGCGCGGGGATCGATCGGGTTGAGCGGATCGAAGATCTGGCCGTGTTCGGGGAGCGGGTGCCCGGGCTCCTGACCGAGCCCGGGCCCCACTTCGTAGTCCTGCCTGTGACCAACGCCGAGCCGCTGCCTCCGGTGGCCCACACCGACCACGCCGGCCGGGTGACCAGGCTGCGCGAAGGCCTGGATCTGTGACTACTCCGGCGCAGGGACCACCTCGAAGCGGGGTGCGTCGAAGCCCTCTTCGAGATAGTTGTCGTTCTCGGGGTTGAGCGCGGTTTGGAAGTCCCAGATCGCCTGCTCCGCCTCGACCCACTCGTCAGTGAAGTAGACCGAATCGACGAACCAGTCGTTCTCGCCCGCCATGTACTCGGTGATGAATGCGATGTCCTCTTCATCTTCGACGGCGAAATGCTGGGGATAGGTGGAGATGATCTCCTCCTGGTTCTCCTCCCACAGCTCGATCCCGTGCTGCCAGAGAGCGAGGAAGGCAGCCATCTCCTCGGGATGGGCGTCGTAGAACTCCTCGGTGGCGGTGAAGAGGTTGGACATGATGTGGGCCTCCTCGCTCTCGAACCCGGAGAAGGTGTTGTAGAGCTGGAATGGGGATTGCCCGTCGTACATCACCACCATGTCGTCGGTCCGCATGTATGGGGTGGCCGCCTCAGGGATGAAGATCCCAGCCACACAGTCCTGGTTGTCCACCATGTTCTGCGGGTTGACGAAGTGGTCGTTGACGATGAGCTCGAAGTCGCCGCCGCCGGTCCGGAAGTCGAGACCGTGAAGCTCGTTGGCCGCGACCCCCCAGAACCCGGTGGCCGAGACCGGGCTGGCCACACACAGGGTGGACCCGGTGGGGATGTCGGCGATGGTCTCGAACCCGGTGTCGGGGGTGGTCATCATCGAGTCGCGCAAAGCGTTGTACTTGCCGAAGGTCACCGTCTGGATCTCCGTCTCCTGCTCGAGGACCGGGATCTCCAGCGTTCCCATGGAGACCACGTCGCCGTGGCCGCCGGCGAAGAAGGTGAACTCGTCCCAGGTGGTGCTGGTGACGATCCGGATGTTGTTCTCCTCTTCCCACTCGACCAGGTACCCGGTGTCGTTCATGTAGTCCCAGACCGGGTCGGGAGCGAAGGCGAATCGGATCACAGTTCGGTCCTCGCCGCCGGCCCCTGTGGTGTCGGTGCCCTCGCCGCCGCCTTCGCCATCACCTCCACAAGATGCCAGCACCATGGCCAGCACCACGAGCATCGCAAACAGAGGCCTTCGTGGTCGCATCGTCTCCTCCAGTCGTTCGACTTCCCTGTCGGGACCTCACTGCTCAGCTAGCGATGAGGTCGAGCTCTTCGAACTTGCGCAACACCTGGGCCTTGGCCACCGCTACGTCCTCCTCGGCGGGATCGCGGGGGAAGGGGAGATCGATCTGAAGGTCGTCCTCCAGCTTGCCTCCCTTGGCGAACACGAGGATCCGGTTGGAGAGCTCCACCGCCTCACCCACGTCATGGGTGACGAAGAGGACTGTCTTCTTGGTCTGCGACCACATGTCGTGCAGCTCCCGGCGCAATGAGCGGGCGGTGATGGCGTCGAGATGGCTGAACGGCTCGTCCATGAACAGGACGTCGGGCTCTATCGAGAACGCCCTGGCGATACCCACCCTCTGCTGCATGCCACCGGACAGCTCTCCCGGGTACTTGTCCACCTTGTCGCCGAGCTGGACCATCTCCAGGTACTTCTGACAGCGGGCCCGGGTCTCCTCGCTGCGGTCCTTCTGGACGAAGAGGAGGTTGTCCATCACGGTGCGCCAGGGGAGGAGACGGGCCGCCTGAAAGACATAACCGGGCTCGGCCTCCCGATTGTCCTGGGTGATGGTGACCTTCCCGGTGCTGGGGGTCTCGATCCCGCTGAGGATGTTGAGCAAGGTCGACTTGCCACATCCGGAGGGCCCGACGATGGAGACGAACACATGGCCCTTGACGGCCAGGTTGACGTTCTCCAGGGCCACGACACGGTCCTCGCCGACCCCGAACTCCTTGTGCAGGTTCTCGACCTTTATCTCAGCCATCGCGCCCACCATCGATGTTGGTCATCGAGACACCTTCCTCTACCTCCTGGTTCTCGAGGAGGAGCACCGCCTCATTCGCCACCGCCGTCATTTCACCTTCCGCCATCCTCACCGCGTCGATCTTCGGACGCCACTTGAAGGCCCGATCGGCCAGGGGGTCGAAGACCAGTTTCTCCAGGGCCAGGGCGAAGATGATGAAGAAGAGGGCGTAGCCGATAACACCCTTTGCCCGGTGGGCGTCGTACCAGAACTTGATGGTCCAACCCATTCCCCGATCCGAGGCGAAGACCTCGGTGATGACCAGGCCCTTCCATCCCACCGCATAGGCGTAGCGGATGGCGGCGAAGAAGAACGGCATCAGCGAGGGGAGGAGGACGTGACGGGTGATCTTGCCCTGGGGCACCTCGAATGATTTGGCCATGTCGATCAGTTCTCGAGGGGTGTTGCGCACTCCTTCCCTGATGTTGATGATCACGAAGGGTGTCCCGGCGATCACCACCGCCAGGATCGGCCCCCGGTTGGTGAAGCCGAGGGCGAGACCCAGGAACAGCGCATAGACCAGCGCGGGCATCGCCAGGACGGCCATGACCCAGTCGTGGAAGAAGGCGTCCACCTTCTTCGAAATCCCCATGGCCAGGCCGATGACCGTCCCCAGGATCAGGGCGATGAAGAAGCCGATGGTGAGCCGCATGACGGTGATGCCGAACTGGACGTAGATGTTCTCCGCCACGCTCGAGTAGCGCACCCCACTGGTGAGGGTGACCTCTTCCCACATGAACTCCACGACCTCGTAAGGGCTCGGGAAGATGCGTGAATCGAGGGTGTAGTAGATGAAGTACCAGATGCCGAGGACGACGAAGGGGAACAGGATCCGGGCGAAGGTCGGCGATTTGACCCAGTTGGGCATACCCCTTCTTGGAGCAGACGGCGCGGTGGTGGCCACAGTGGCCATCAGATCGCCTCCGAGCGCCAGCGGAAGAACTTCCGCTCGGAGCGCTGCAGCACCAGCTTCTCCAGGATCAGGGCGAAGATGAAGAAGGAGATCGCCCAGGCGAACAGCTCGTCCATTCGGAACAACTGGGAAGCCACCCGCATCTCGAAGCCGATGCCCTCGTTGGAGGAGAACACCTCGGTGAGCAGGGTGACCTTCCAGCCCACCGAGAAGCCGAAGCGAAGGGCAGTGAACACGAACGGTGCGAGGAACGGGAAGACGATGTCACGCTGCCGCCGCCAGTTGGTCACGCCAAAGGCGCGGGACATGTCGGTCAGTTCCTTGGGCAAGGCCCTGATCCCCTCGGCCACGTTGACGGTCACGACGGCGAAGGTGGTCATGACTATGGCGAAGATCCAGCCCTGGGGCTCGAAGCCCCAGATGACGATCCCGGTGAGCGCCCAGATCAGCGAGGGGGAGACGAGGCTGATGGTGATCGCGTCCTTGAAGAACCCGTTCAGCCAGCGGCTCTGGGTGAGCACACCGATGACGATCCCGAGCAGGAAGGCGAGGCCGAAGCCGATGCCGATCCGGGTCAGCGTGGCGCCGAAGCTGGAGAAAAAGCGCCCGCTCTCGATCAGCACGGGGATGGTCTGGGCGATCCGCACCGGGCCGGGGATCAGATTGGGCCCGACTATTTGGGAGACCAGGGCCCAGGCGAGCAGGAAGAACACATAGCCGGCGATCCGCCAGATCCATCGATCCCGGATCTCTTTCTTGCGGAGGGCGAGTAGCCGCGCCTCCTCCGCCGATCTCGGCCCTGGTGCCTGCTGCTCCAGTGTCGTTGCCACGCAGTCTCAGCCTATCTATCGGTGTTGAGGTGGACGGGGGGTGCCGCCCACCTCGATTCTCCTTCGTCTATCAGGCCGGAGGCTCGATGACCTCGAACCTGGGGTCGGGGAAGTCCGGGTTCAACTTGTTCTGGTTGCCCTCGTCGAGGTCGACCATGAAGTCCCAGATCGCCTTCTCCGCCTCGATCCATTCCTCGGTCAGATACACGTCCTCGACGAACCAGTCGTTCTCGCCAGACATGAACTCCTGGATGAAGGCCACGTCCTCGGGCTCTTCCACCGCGAAGTGCTGGGGGTAGGTGGCGATGATCTCTTCCTGGATCGCAGGATCTGACCATGCATCGATGCCACGCTGCCACAGCACCAGGAAGGCCGCCGCCGCCTCCGGGTTGGCGTCGTAGAACTCCTCGGTCGAGCTGAACAGGTTTGACATGACGTGGTTCTCGCCATCGTCGAATCCGGAGAAGGAGTTGTAGAGCTGGAAGGGCATCTGGCCGCCGTACATCAGCTCCAGTTCACCGGTGCGGAGATAGGGCGCCGCCGCCTCGGGGATGATCACTGCCACCTCGCAGTCGCCGTTGAGCAGGTTCTGCGGGTTAACGAAGTGGTCGTTGACGATGAGGTTGTAGTCGCCGCCGCCGACGAAGTAGGCGATGTCGTGCAGCTCGTTCATGGCCACGGACCAGAACTGCGTGTTCGAGACCGGGCTGCTCACGCAGATGGGCGAGCCGGTCGCCACGTCGGGCAGCTCCTCGTAGGGGTCTCCCGCCCTGCGGATCATCGGTGACCGCTGGTAGTTGTATCTGCCGAAGGTGACCGTCTTGATCTCGGTCTCCTGTTCCAGGACCGGTACCTCTTGGGTGCCGATGGAGACGATGTCGCCATGACCGCCGGCGAAGAACGTGAACTCATCCCAGGTCGAGCTGGTCACCACCCTGGTGTTGAACTCGTCTTCCCACTCCACGATCATCCCGGTGTCGTTCATGTAGTCCCACACCGGGTCCGGGGCGAAGGCGAACCGGATGACAG
>JALDXM010000131.1:0-6452 GCA_032155085.1 Actinomycetota bacterium
AGAGGTGGCCGAGTGGTCGAAGGCGCTCGCCTGCTAAGCGAGTAGGGGGTGTTAAGCCTCCTCGAGGGTTCAAATCCCTCCCTCTCCGCTCTCTGGGAGGCCCCGTGGAAAGGTCCGGCGCAACCCTGACCGCCGAGCGACCACCCTGAGCCTCGGCCTCGGCCGTCCCGAAGGTCACCACGCCGATCACCCCTGACCGGGTCGGGTCACTCGGAGGGTCGTCCCCGATAGCCACTTCCTGGGTTGTCACCGACTCTGCTCTAGTGAACAGCAGGAGAGCCTCACTCGTTCGCTTCCTTCGGTGGGGACTCATGACTCTTGCCTTGGTTCTCCTCGTCCGGATGGCGTTCGTTGGCTTCCCGGAGATCCGGGAGGCGGTGGGCCAGCTGCTCAGCCGGAGCGGATGGCTGGTGGGGGCGGCGGTCCTGATCGAGGCGCTGTGGACCTTCAGCCTCGCCAATGTCTATCGATCGTCGCTCATTGCATTCGGTGGCCGGATCGATCGTTCTCGCGCCGTCGCCATCTCGATGGGAGCATTCTCGCTGAGCCGGGTCCTTCCGGGAGGCGGGGCGGCAGGCAGCGTGTTCGCCGCCCGGGAGATGATCCGTCTCGGCAACCCAGCCCCCGCCACGGTGGCCTCGATGCTGGTCTCCTGGTGGTTCTCGATGATGACCCTGGCCGTCATCGTCGGCCTCGGTACCGCCACCGGGGTCGCCGTTGGAGCCGTCGGCGCTGCACATCTGGCCGGCCCGGCGATGGTGGCGGGGGTTCTTCTGGTCCTCGGTGGCCTGGTCTTCGCTGCCACACGCCTCCCGCGTCTGCGCGGGAAGGTCGCTGCCGGTCTCAGCCGGGCCGGTGCCCGGCTCGGGGTCGCCTCCGAGCCCGAGGAGTGGGAAGCACTGGCTGCATCGGGGCTCCCGGTCAGACGTCTCCTCCCTTTGCTCGGCTGGGCATCTCTGAGCTGGGTCGCCGACGCCGCCGCCCTCTGGCTGATGTTCGCCGGGTTCGGTGTCTACCTTCATCCGGCCGTACTGCTCGTGGGTTACGGGCTTGCCAACCTCATCAACGCCCTGCCCGAGGTGACGCCCGGATGGCTCGGTGTCATGGAGACGGCGCTGGCTGCGGCCTACGCCGGGCTGGGGGTCCCCGGTGGCGTGGCCGTGGTCGCAGTTCTCTGCTACCGACTCGTCTCCTATTGGCTCCCGGTTGCAGCGGGACTGGGAACGGGATTGAGGATGCTGAAGAGCCGGCCCGGGCCCGAGGCCGCCCTCGAGGCGCGGCGTCTCGAGGTGGTGGCCTGATGGCCGGTCCGATCGGGCTCCTGGGTGGTCTCGAACACTACGAGCCGATGTTGCCTGTCGACCGCCGCATGCTCGACGAGGTCGGAGTCTTCGCTCCCGAGGTCGTGATCCTCCCGGTCGCATCGTTCAAGAGTCAGGCTGCAGCGACCGGGAACCTGGCCGTGGCCCACTGGACGAGGCTGGGAGCCAGGGCCCGCATGGTCATCCCCTCATCTGGGAGCGATCCAGCGGCCCTCGAGATGATCGAGGGAGCCGACGTGATAGTTCTCCCCGGTGGGGTCCCCAACCGGCTGATGAATGCCGTGGCCGGCACGCCGATCCTCGACGCCATCATCTCCCGCTGGCAGGCCGGGGCGGGCGTGACCGGGTCGTCGGCAGGGGCCATCACTCTCTTCGAGCGACGTCTGAACCTCTATGCGCCTCACCCATTTCGCCTCATCCCGGGGCTTGGGCTCCTCCGTGGGATGGTTGTAGCTCCCCACTTCGACCGTCTCCGGGTCCGGAGCTGGTTCGCCCCATTTCTGCAGAAGATGGGTGGCTTGAGTGTGCTCGGGCTCGATGAGTCCACCGGGCTCGTCGGACGGGATGGGGCCATGCAGGTTCTCGGCCTCGGCTCCGTCACGATTGCCACCCCCGAATACGTCGAGGTTTGGCCGGCAGGGATCAACCTGGATGTGGGTCTGACGGCCTCCAGGGCTCAGCCGGCGTTCGATTCGATCCAGGCCCCGACTACTTCAGCCAACAAGGGCAGGGTCATCGCCCCGCTGACCAGCAGGACGTCGTGGTAGCCCTTGATGTCGAATGAAGACCCGAGCCTTCGCTCGGCCTCAGCACGTAGCCGCATGATCTCGAGCTGGCCCATCTTGTAGGACAGTGCCTGGCCCGGCATGCCGATGTAGCGGTCGACCTCCTGTTCGACGGTCAGACGCCCGATCGGGGTCCATTCGAGCAGCCAATCGATCGCTTGCTCCCGGGACCAGCCGAGCGCATGGAGCCCGGTGTCGACCACCAGGCGACCCGAGCGCCAGGCGTCTGCGGCCAGCATCCCAAGCCGGTCCACGTCACTCGAATAGAGGCCCATCTCCTCGGCGAGACGCTCGGCGTACAACCCCCAACCCTCTGTGTGGGCGTACACCTGGGAGAAACGGCGGAACATTGGGATCCCGTCGAGCTCGGTGGCCAGCGACCGGTCGAAGTGATGGCCCGGGATCGCCTCGTGGAAATGGATGGACTCGTACTCGAAGCGATCACGCTCCTCTGGCTTGTAGGTGTTCAGGAAATAGGTGCCTTCACGTGACCGGTCTGGTGGAGGCTGCATGTAATAGGCGGCGGGCATGGCAGGCGCGAGCGAGGCCGGGACCGGCACCACCTGGCAGGGGGTCTCCGGCCGCGCCCCGAACCAGTCATCGACCGCGGCCCAGGCCCGGTCGATGGTGGACCGGGCGTGATCCATCATCTCCTCCTCCGAGATGAATCGGAACGCCGGTTCCTCGTGGAGGTGCCTGAAGAGATCGGCCCTGTTGTCGATTCCGACTGCACGCCCACCGATCTCTTCCCACTCGGTGGGGAGAATCTCGGTTGCCCAGCGCAGACCGATCTCATGGATCTCCTCGGGAGTTCGGTCGAGCTGGGTGTACTTGTGGATCATGTGCTGGTAGATGGCTTCGCCGTTGGTCATCCAGACCAGCCCGGGCTGCTCGGAGGGGCGAGCCATCGGCATCACATGCTCGACGAGCCCATCGCGGTAGGAAGCCATAGCCGGCCTGATCACCGTGGCGACCAGCCGAGCAGCCCGCTCAGACCACCCTGCCTGATCCTGACCTTTTGGGACTTTGAGCTGCAGGAAAGGGTCGTTGTCCTGAGTGGAGGCGAGATAGCCCTCGAGCTGGCTGAGGACCCGATCGATCGAGGCCCGGGATGGGGTCATCCCGGCGGCGCAATTGTCCCGGGTCATCCCCAGCGCACTGTCCAGGTACTCGCTCACGATCTCGTATCGGGTGAGGAGAGCCTCCGACTGCTCAATCGTGGCCACCGTGTTCTGCTGGGTATCGGTGAGAAGCCGGTTGTGTGCACCCAGATACGGATCCACCGCCGCCACCATGAAGCGATCGGCGATCTCGTCGGCCCACACCCCGGTCTCGTGGATCAACAAGTCCCGGGTGATCCGATCCTGTGTCTCCAGCCCGCCGGGGTCTACGGCCTGGGCTGCGGCCCCTATCTCCTCGAACCCGCCTGCGATGCGGCCGAGCCAGTCTTCGTCATAGATGGGCAACCGGTCATCGAACCGGTGCTCACCCCGCACCGTGGCCGCAGTGGGGATGTACTCGGAAAAGGTCAGCCAGAACTGCTCGGACAGGTGGTCCAGGGTGTCGGTGGGTCCGTCGGTCATGGGATGACCGTACCCCCCGGTTCAGCCCGCGACCCGTCCGCTGTTTGGGTCGGCCATCAGCGACGAGACGTCGACTGCTTCGAAATCGGAGCCCTCGATCGCGTCGAGCTCGTGCAGGACGTCGTTGTCCCAGCGCTCATCGGGGGCACCTGAGATGTACCAGGGTGAGCCGTTGTCGGCGAGGATGATCCCGTAGGTCTTCATCGCTTCTGCGATCACCCTCGCCTGGTGCGACATTCCGGATGTGTCGAAGGAGGCCTTCAGTCGGAATCGCTGGCCCATCGGGGGGTAGGCGGGATCGTTGATATTCGACGCCTCGTGGCGCGCCGGCCACACATAGGACGCCTGTGTCTCGGGAGCGGTGAACCTGATTGCATGTCTGATGACCCCTGAGGCCACTTCGTCGTATCGCACCAGGCCGGGGTAGATGGGCAAACCGGCGGCGTCGGCCGAGGTCCACCCCGCTGGCCTCAAGGTGTTGGAGCGCAGGTTGTATCGGGCACCGTTGGCAGCACGCCATGAGCCATCACCGTTGGGGAAGGCATAGAAGAGCTCGTAGAGCATGCAGTCCGCGCTGTCGACGACGATGACGTGACGGACGCCGGACGACGAAAGCCCGCCTTCGACAGGCGCGTTGCCCGGTACCGGGTAGGGGCCAGGATCGCTCTCTCCGGGCCAGGAGGTGAACTGGATCGGTACGTCCGGCTGACCAGCCCCGACCACCACGTACGGGATCCCTATCGGGCTGGTCGAGCCTGGGGGCCACACACCGCTCCCAAGGTCGGCATGTACGGTGGCCGAGGCGCCGATGTGCGACACGTATTGAGCCGAGCGGCTGTGGACGGGTAGGGCATCCACCCTGGCGTTCCAGATGTTGTCTGCCGGGAAGGTCGGGCAGTTCGATCCCGGCCCCGTGCCGGGAAGAGAGCCGAACGAGCCGGCGACGGGGAGCCATTCAGGGGATCCCCAGCCGATCAGGCTGTCAGCGTTGCCCTGGGTGTTGGTGTGGCGGAAATAGAAGGTGGTGGTGGCAGGTCGGAACACCGCCGGCGTGTCCGTCCCGTCGATGACTCCCCAGTCACCGGCCACGAGGCGGTCTCCTGGATCACCGAAGAAGAATTCTGCGTTGGCGTTCCCCTGGGAATGGCTGTTCCTGAAGTAGACGAACCCGGTCGACTCCCGATGCAGTCCAACCGTGTCCTCACCGTTCCCGTCGAAGTCGCCTACGAACGGCTTGTCCCCGGGGTTGCCGAACACATAGTTGAAATCGGCGGCTCCCAGGCCACCGTCGTTGGCGCCCAGCTCGTTGATCACATAGATCCGTGCCTCCGGGGCCCGGTAGATCGAGACGGTGTCACAACCGTCTCCATCGAAGTCACCGGCGAGCGGTATGTCTCCGGGGTTGCCGAAGAAGAACCTGATATCGGCCACACCCTGGGTGTTCGAGTTTCTCAGATAGACGAACCCGTCGGACTGGCGGTACAAGCCCGGTGTCTCCACCCCGTCACAGTCCCAGTCACCCACTATGGGGAAATCACCTGGATTGCCAAAGTAGAAGCTGGTCACGGACCCTGACTCGTCCCGGAGTTGCCACAGACCGGCCACAGGGTCGACCAAGCCGACGGTGTCGTCAGCCGAGGCCGACGGCGCCACCATCACGACGACGATCATCGAGATCAGGACACGCCGAATCCACATCCTGGGAGATGATCGGCCGTTGCACCACGGGTGCTTTAGCCCACCTCTAACCAAGCAGCCGATGCTCCATGGCGTAGAGGGCAGCACCGGCCCGGGTGGACACCCCGATCTTGGCGTAGATGTTCTCGACATGGCGGCCCACTGTCTTTGGGGAGATGAATAGCTCCTGCCCGATCTGCTTGTTGGTATTCCCCTTCGACATCAGTCTCAAGACTTCGACCTCTCGGTCGGTCAGGCCACCCGGAATGGCCTTCGCCAGGGACTTGGCAGCCCCTCCCACCGATTGGATCACCAGGGCGACCGCCTCGGGGTCGAGATGCCCGGCGGACGCCTCCTCTTCCAGCATCTCGATCGCATCTTCTTGACCCCAGGCCGGTCGAAAGGGACGGTCTGTGGTGAGAGCCTGCATAACGTCAGCCGCGGCCAGGATTCGTGCGGCGAGAGGGAGGTCATCTCCGGCTGATGCGCGGTGATACCCGCTTCCATCGACCCGCTCGTGGTGGCTGGAGGCGATCCGGGCAAGCCCGGCCAGGGGGGCGCAGCGGTCCAGCACCCGCTCGGTGAGATAGGGGTGGAGCCGGACCTTCTCCGATTCCGACGCGGCCAGCGGGCCTTCCTTGTCCCACACTCCGTTGTCCACGCCCACCCGTCCCAGATCGTGGACCAGGGCTGCCCGCCTCAGGTCTCGCAGCGTTTCCTCGTCCAGCCCGGCAAGCCGGCCGGCCTCCAACGCCAGCTCGGCAACGGCCGGGGAATGACCTCTGGTCCAGGGCGACTTGAGATCGGCGTAGTCGGCGATCGCGGCGAGGGCGTTGTCGATATCGACGACGTAGGCCCAGGGCTCTGGCTCGGCGTCGAGCACCTCGCTCCACTCCGCCTCCCTGGACATCGGCCCGAGACGCAGGACGGCATCCACCACCCCGGGGTCGTAGGCCTTCCCGCTTCGCCTGCGCAGGATGCCGGCCACGTCTTCCCCGGCGCGGGCGAACAGGTCGGCATCCCGTGCCACGATGGCGATGCGGGTCTCGAGCGGGATCTGCTCACCTGTCAGCCCGGCAGGATCC
>JALDXM010000132.1:0-6431 GCA_032155085.1 Actinomycetota bacterium
ACGCCGTCGACACCCTGGTCAACGGGCACCGGCTCGCCACCGAAGGGTTGGACCGCTACGAGGGGCTGACCCCCGACGTGATCGCCCAGGAGTTGGCCGCTGACCGGCTCACCGGCTTCCTCAAGAACGTCGAGATCACCGAGCGGGGACAGCACCAGGTGGTCGATGCCATCGCCCTCCCGTTGCGGGAGCGCCAGGTCATCACTGGGGGGCTCGCCGAGAAGGTATATCAGGGAGCTGTCGAGAACGTCGGGGCCAAGGGACGGATCGACGAGTGGCTGACTGCCATCGTCGAGGAGGCCGAACTGCTCGCTCCCGGGGAGAACGAGCGCTACGACACCAGGCTTCGTGAGCGGGCCCGGGTCTGGACGAAGGATGTCACCGGACGGCTACTCCGCGAGACGGGGACGATCGCCTCCGGCTACGGGCTGCCCGTGGTCAGCGACCTGCTCGAGCTGGTCCGCGCTGAGATCCGGGCTGCATGTGACGACCTGGAGAACGAACGGATCGAGTTCGAGAGTTTCTCCTCACATGTCCGCTCGAACGTCCAGTCCGCCTTCGGCGAGCTCAGCGGTCAGCTCGGCTCGGAGCACGAAGCGGTGCGGATGGCCGCCGCTCAGGCTGTGGACACCCTGGTCTTCCAGAGGATGGAGGAGAAGTCCCGCTTCATCGCCCGAGCCCTGCTTCTCGACTTCGATGAATCGGTGGTTATGCCCCTGATGGAGGCGGCGCGGCTCGCCTTGGGCGACCTGCAGCGCAAGCTCGACCCAGCCGACGTCGAGGCTGCCCCGGTGGACGGTTGGCCTCGCCACAACCCGAAGCGTGACCAGGCTGTCTCAGATGACTTGATTCCGGGGAAGACGGTGGCTCTGGTCATCGACCCGAAGCGATTCCCGGCGTTGTTCGACGAGCTGCTCACCTCCACGCTCGGTGTCGAATATGGAGCCCCGGCCGAGCGCTGGCGCACCGTGCGCCATGCGGTCGTCACCGGCAACTACCTCGAGGACTCCCAGCCGACCGACCGCAGGCTGGCGGCCCTGGTCAGGGGGATGTTCGAGATCGTCGACCAGTGGCAGCCGAGTGAGGCGATCCTCCTCGGCGGTGAGCCCGACCGGCCTGCCCGCTTCCGGCTCCACCTGGAAAGGGACGAGCTGATGCTTCGGGCCAGGGCCTGGCTGACCCGTGAGGGGACGGACTTCGACGACTTCCTCTCCCAGGGCCTGCGTGCGTACCTACAGGAGCCAGATCGGAAGGTGTCCCCGGCTGAGGTGCGTGATCGGGAGCGCGCTTTCCAGTCGGCCCTGGAGTCGGCCTTCGAGGCGGCGGAGCCGCTGGTCCACGTCGACCCGGTGTTGTTGAGCGAGATCCACGATCGCGTGCTGACCACTCACGCCGTGCCGGGGGAGATCCCGCTCAAGAACCACAGGCTCGAGCGGTGGGTCAACGAGTTCCTCGACTCGAAGCTGGCCGACCGCACCGACGGCACACACGACAACGTCACCCAGAGCGACCGGGTGAAGCGCATCTCCATCTACAGCATGCTGGAGGGCGCTCTCCATCCGGCGGTGTTCCGGTCGCTGATAGACCCCATCGCCGACGGATATGCCGCAGCGGCGAGGGCAACCCGGCTGCGTGACTTCTGGAAGTGGCGCCGGAGCCGCCCCCTGGCGCGCGCCATCCCTTTGCCGATGCCGATGGTGAGGGCCCTGGTCCGGGGCTGGTTCATCGCCCGTTTCCTCGGCCTGCTTACCGTCAATCAGCAGAACGGGTCGACTGTGGTCCGCTTCGAAAAGGGCCGCGGCGGGCCTGTGATCGAGTCACCACCATTGGTCACCACCCCGGGGGAGAACCGGCCCCGTCAGCTCGGCGCCTTCCTCGAGACACTTGCCCTGGCCATTCCCTTCGGCGCCAACGCCGGCAAGCCCGACGAGATGCTGGGCATCTTCGACAGCCTGATCGACCTGGGCCGAAACCCGGGCACGGTCGGCTCGGAGGTGGGGGAGTACCGGGAGCTGAGCCCGGTGCTGGAGGAGTGGGTGTCCTCGGGGACCGCTTATGGCCGTGAGGCGGGGGTCTCCCAGATCGAGTTCGAGGAGCCGGGTAAGCGGGCCACCGCCTTGGCCGAGCTGGTGACCAAGCTCGACGAGGACTACGACCGTCATGCCGACGAGGAGCGCAAGGAAGGCCGGATCGGCCCGGAGAACTCCTGGCTGGGTGCCACCGATCTCATCCACGAAGAGCTGCACCGCATGGCGGTCGCCCTTCAGGTGAGGGCCTCCCAGACCACGCCTGAGTTCTAGTGGTGACCGGCGAACCCAGGGTTGGAGGCGTCGCTGGGCGACGCTCAGCGCCCTCGGTTCGCGTGAAAACGGTCTCCACCGTCCTGGTCGGGGATCGAGCCGGGCCGGCCTGGGCCGCGGCCACGATGCTCGGCGCCATGGTGGAACAGGGGCTCATCAGACCCTTCTGGTTCGTGGACTCCAGGTCGGCCAGGGAACAGCCGTGGCCCGGCCGGTTCTTCGATCGCTCCGGGGAGACCGAGGTAGCCCTCTTTGGGTCGATTGGTGACCGGGCGGCCGATGAGATAAGAGTCGCCGTCATCGCCACCCCGATCGATGCGGTGGACTCGGAGCAGGTGGCCAGGGTCGGGGACGTGATCCAGCAACGACTGCGGGCGCTGGCGCCCGACAAGTCGTCTGTCCGGATTGCCCGTCTCTGGTTCCCCGATTGGGAGACCCTGGAGGCCCCCGATGCGGTCTTCTTCTCGACCCACGTCGACGCCAACCTGGTCGTGGTCCCGGAGGACAGACGGTCCGACCAACACTTCGCCGCTCCGATCTCCCCCGAGACTCAAGCCTTCGTCGGCCATATCGCTTCCGAGACGGCCGTGATCCTCGGCATGTTCGCCGGGATGGAGGGCAGCGCTGTCGACGGTCTCACTCCCGGCGTGATCTTCGGCGACAACCCGAAGGTCAGGCTCAGTCGGTCGTCGGTCCGCGTTGGTCGGAGCCCGGCCCTGCCCCTGCAAGATATCGTCGATCACGAGGGCCGGCTCCCCGTTCCGCCCGGAACCGTCGAGGCACCGTCGCCTTCGGCGGCTGTGGCCGATCTGGTGATCCGCTCGGCGCCAATCTTCGACCGCCTCGCCTTCGAGGTTAAGGACCCCGAGCCACCGCCGCGGTTCCAGCTGGGGCCGATCCGGGCGCTGGTCCTGGTGCTCAAGGAGATGGGTCGATTCATCATCTCGCTGCCCCGACGCGCCGTCGAAGGGCTGTTCGAGGATTTCTCCGAGTTGGCCGGCCGCACGATTCAGGACCTGGTTGGCGACAGCTCGGTCGTCGAGGTGGTGTGGAGGGGCAAATTCCAGCCTTCCGCCGACGGCGAGGACTTCGACGCGATGATCGCCGACCTGAAGCAACAGGCGGAGCGCCGGCTCGATCTCCAGGGCGGGCCTTCCATCGACCAGGCGGTGTGGCGTGACATGCGCGGCCTCGTCCTCTCTACCGCCGACGGGAGTGAGCCGCCGCAGGGCATCGAGCCACTCGAAGTCCATGGGCAGCGGGCCGTGGTCAATGACGCTGCCTATCTCGCCCCCCGTCCCCAGGATTCCTTGGTTAGCACGGCGAAGGACATCCTGGACGAAGCGGAGTCGGGATCACCGGTGAGCCTGCTGGGCCGGCTCGGCTCGAGAATCGAAGGAATCGCCAGGTCGAACCGGACCGCTGTGGCCCGTCTGCTCGCCACTCTCGACACCCAGATGGCCGCCTTGGCCAACTACCGCCCTCCCGGTTATGCGTTCTGGCACATCACCGGAGCCGTGCTCTTCGCCGCGCTGATCGTGAGCCTCCTTCTCCTGACCGGTGCAGTCCGGGGCTGGGGGATAACGGAGCTCGACACCTGGACTCGCAACATCCTGTTCGGAGCTTTGACCATCGCCTGTGTCAGCGTTCTCATGTTGCTGCGCTCGTACGGGGCGCAGGCGCTCAAGGAGGGCGCGGCAGCGCGGGGTGAGCGATTGTCTCCGATCCGCACAGGCCCGACCTGGCTGGGAATCGTGCTGGGCGGGCTGGCCGGCGCAATGTTCGCCGGGCTGGCCATCACTTTCCTCGGTTACCCGGCAACCGAGCCGGCCACCTACGCCGCAGTCCTGGGCGGGATCGTGACCGGGGCCGGGATCGGCCAGGCCTACTCACTGTCCACCTACCAGGAGCATCTGCCCGCGTTGGGAAGGATGTCCCGTCTCACCATTCTCACCGTCCTGACCTATGTATCGGTCCTGGTGGCCGGGGCAATCGCCCAGCCGGATGGTTGGTATGCCACCGCCCCAGGCTCAGAGTTGAGGGACCTGTTGTGGCCGGTGTGCGGGACCATCGGCTTCTGGCTCTTGTTCGTGCTCGTCGTGGTTTCGTGGCGACGGGTCCAGGAGCGACTCGCCCTCCGCTGGTACGCGCAGTCGATTCGCCAATTGGCCGAACAGGTCGATGACGCCTTCACTGCAGACCGGGTGGCTGATGCGGCCCGAGAGCAGTTCCTCGGTCTCTCCGCGGTGCTGTCCCGGCTCATCTGGTATCCGTTCGGCAAGGGAGGCGCCGACCCCGAGACCGGTGTCGACCTGGTCGAGTTCGGGGTGAGCAAGGCGGCGGTGAGCCAGTTCGGGCTCTCGCCCAGGGGCGAGAAGCTGTTCGAGACCCGAGCGGTCAGGCTCGCCTCAGAACGGGGATGGCTCACCTCTCAATATGAGGGCTCCATCAACACCTTCCGCACCGAGCAAGCAGTGCTGATCGGCTCGGACGATCCCGCCGAGGTAGTCAGGCCCGATCAAGACCCGAGGTCGGTCGCCCAATACGAGGCCGAGACCAGGCGCGAGAAAGGCGATCGGTGGCGTTGGGCGGACCTCTTCTTCGACGGGGGTTACGACCGGGCGTTCCTCCATTCGTTGGAGACCCACGGCGAGAAGGAAGTGTTCGGCCCGATCCTGGCCGACCCGGGGAACTTCCAACCCATCGGCGGCGAGAGCGAAGGGCGTTCGTTGATCGAGTTCATGTCAGAGGTCACACCCAAAGGGGACTACGGGGCCGACCCTCGCTACTTCGACCCCGAGCACCTGGCCACTGGTGCCTTCGAGCGGACCTGGCACCACCGGACCTGGTGGCCGCGTGAGGAGCTTTTCGAGAGCGGGGCGGGCGAGGAGGACGGATCGATCCAGCCGGTCGGCTCACTGGCCCGGGGCGCGGTCTGGGTCGCCGCCCGGTCGGACACGACCGAAGACCTCGAGCCCGCTGCCATATTCGGCAGCGCCGCCGCCACAGAGTCGACCTCTGGTGGAGCGGAAGGCCCGGAGTTCTAGATGCTGATGACGAGCTTCCCTCGGGCGTGGCCGATCCCGAGATAGGTCAGCGCCTCGGCGACCTCATCCAGGGGATAGGTCTTTTCCACGACCGGCCTGACCTTCTCCGCTTCGATCATCTCCTTGATGGCCATCAAGTCGGAGACGTTCTCCTTCGAGATGAAGAAGGTCGTCTTCTGACTGGCGAAGGCGGAGCCTGCGGTCATCTGGAGCATGTGGGCCAATGGCCCAAAGGCCCGGCTCGTCTTGGGACCTCCGACGATGACGACCATGGCGTCGGGCCGGAGCACCCGCTTCACCTCCGACCAGGGACGGCTCCCCGCCACATCGATCATCACGTGGAATCGCCCGACATCCCGAGTGAAGTCTTCTTTGGTGTAGTCGATCACCCTGTCCGCCCCCAGGGAGCGGACCATGTCGACGTTCCGACTGCTACAGACAGCGGTCACCGAAGTATCGAAGGCCTTGGCGATCTGCACGGTGAAGGAGCCGACGCCACCTGCCGCCCCGTTGATCAGTATCTCCTGACCGGCCTGGACGTGCGCCCTATCGCGCAGCGCCTGCAGCGCTGTCAGGGCAGCGACTGGAACGGCAGCGGCCTCTTCGAAGGAGAGGTTGGACGGCTTGGGGGCGATGGATCTGCCTTCCGTGGCTACGACCAGCTCGGCGAGGGTTCCCTTGGCCGTGCCGAACACCTCGTCACCGGGCTTCAAGGTGGTCACCCCCGCCCCGACCGAGTCGACCACTCCGGCGAGATCGGCTCCCAGCCTCTCGCCTCGTGGCTTCTTCATGCCGAAGCCGGGCCGGGCAATGAGTGGCGTACCGGTGACAGCGAACCAGTCGAGAGGGTTTACCGATGCAGCCCGAACCCTGATCAGGACATCGGTCTCGCCGACGTTGGGATCCGTGATCTCCCTGAGCTGGAGAACCTCGGGTGGGCCGTATTCGTCGTAGACGACGGCCTGCATCAGGCGAGGTTATCTGTCGGGCGACGCCGCAACTGAATGCAGGGCATCACGAGCACGTGACGCCCTGCATCCAGTCTGCCTCCCCGGACCCCCCACCCAATTCCGGTGCATCAGAG
>JALDXM010000133.1:0-6407 GCA_032155085.1 Actinomycetota bacterium
GAGGTGCTCTGCCAGGCTGAGCTACAGCCCCTTGCGGGCGGCGAATTCTACAGGGGGGTGGTCCCTGGGCCAGATTGGGCCAGATCCTGACGCAGGCGCTCCTGGACCACGGTGGCGGTGAGGTCGGAGCGCGAGCGTTCCACCAGGGCGCGGGCGACGTCGGTGGTGCGGCGGAGGCCGTTGGTCATCCCATCGGGGTAGTCCATCTCGGCGAGGAGATCGACGATCCCGTCCATCGACTCGAGGGTCGTCTCCGCCTGCTCCACGTCGCCGGCCCGGAGCAGATCGAGCAGCCGCCGGCGAAGCTCCCCCACCGCCTCACCCAGCCCATGCAGGTAGGGCACCGGGTCGACACCGAGGTCGGTGAAGCCAGGCACCGGCTTCTCTTTGAACAAGGCCTCGGTAATGCTTGCCTCGGCGAACTCCTTGGCCGCGTCGGCTACGAAGCCGGCGTACATGATGTCCGGATGGTCCGTGAGCGCATCAGTGATCTCCGCAAGCTCGGACCCGGCCTCGGCGATCAGGGCTGAGGCCGCCTCCCACTCCCCTCGATGGAGAGCCCGGATCCCGTTGGCAGAGGAGCGGATCACCTTCCTCGATCCGGTGATGCCCCTCTCCCGCGCCGCGAAACGAGCGTCGAGAACGGCTCTGGCGTCGTCGGCGAAATCAGAATCCATCGCCTAGTTGGCGATGACTTTGACCTGGGGCTCTTCCCACTCGGTCGGGCGCTCGGAGAGGTGGACGACCTCGAGCCGCCTCTGGCGCTGCTGTTTCATCTGGGACAGGGCCACGAGGTAGAGGGCGATGAGGGAGTCGATGAACAAGTGGATGAGAAGCAACGGCAGCGAGTTCTTCCAGAGGGCAAGACCTGCCGTGGCCAAGGCGAGGACTACGAGGAGGGCCATGGTCCGACGACGACGGAGGCGGATCACGTCACGCTGGCCGACCGCCTTCCTGTCATACGGCCGCTTCTGGACATCGGCCATCAGATGGCTCCAACGATCGAACTCTTCGGTGGAGTTCTTTGGTGCGTTTTGTCGGTCCCCGAATACCGATGGGAGCAGATAGACGCTCCATACTCCAGCTATAAGCAAGAGGCCGACTATGACACTTGTCTGCATCTGGCTTTCGACTCCGTCCACGGGTGAGAGTAGTGGGCAACGCCCTGCCCAATCAACGACTCAACCACGTTCCCACTTTCCGGACTTTCCACCTGTCTTCTTCATCAACCTGACCGTCTCGATGGTGACGCCACGCTCGACGCCCTTCACCATGTCATAGATGGTGAGCGCGGCGACCGCCACAGCGGTCATCGCCTCCATCTCGACCCCGGTCCGGTCGGTCGCCCGCACGCTAGCAACGACCCGAATCCCACGCCCACTCGGCTCGAGCGTGACATCGAGCCCGGTGAGGGTGATCGGGTGGCAGAGCGGGATTAGTTCCGAGGTCCGCTTGGCCGCCATGATCCCGGCCAGACGCGCCGCCGCGGCCGCGTCGCCCTTGGGGAGGTCGCCGGCGAAGAAGCGCTCCACCAGCGCCGCGTCCATGGCGACATGGCCCTCGGCGACGGCCTCACGGTCGGTCACCTCCTTGGTCCCGACGTCGACCATCCGGACCTCGCCGGTGTCGCTGAGATGAGTGAGCTCGGGCTTACCGGCCATCGATCCACTCCCGAGACTCCGGCCATTTGAACATCTCGACGGTGACTTCCTCCCCCATCTCGACCCGGGAAATACCCCGTGGCACAAGGGCGAAACCGTCGGCCGTCGCTGCCGCCGAGAGCACGTTCGAGGCCTGGCCACCGGATCTCATGACTGTCGGACTGCCCTGTTCCAGACCTTCGACCAGGACCCGAATGAAAACCGTCTTCTCGGGGTCGGTGTCGAGCTCTTCGCCGGCCCGAGCCACGATCTGCGGCCTGAGGATGGCGCGCGCCCCCTGCATCTTGAGGAGCGAGGGGCGGGCGAACTGCTCGAATGAGACCAGCACCGACACCGGATTCCCGGGCAGGCCGAAGAAGAGTGCATCGCCGACATGGCCGAAGGCGAAGGGCTTGGCCGGCTGGATCGCCACCTGCCAGAAGTCGACATGGGCGTCGCCCTGGAGGACGAGCTTGGTCACGTCGTAGTCACCCATCGAGACCCCGCCCGTGGACATCACCACGTCGGCCTTGCTCCCCTGGTCCAGCGCGTGACGCAGTGCCTCGGTGTCGTCGGGGACTATCCCGAGGTCGATCGTCTCGACGCCGGTGTCTTCGAGGAGCGAAAGGAGCATCGGGCGATTGGAGTCTCTGATCGCGCCTGGAGCCAGGCCCGGGGACTCGGGCGGGGTGAGCTCGTCACCGGTCGACATGAACGCGACCCGCGGCCGGCGGAACACGCGCGGGTGGCCCACTCCGATGGTGGCCAGCACACCGACATGCATCGGCGTCAGCCGGGTGCCCGCTGAGAAGACCACGTCTCCCTCGGCCACATCGCCACCGGCCGGCCGGACCGATGTCCCCGTCTGGACTGCCGTCTCCACCGTCACCCGTGATCCGTCGCTGGTGGTGTCCTCCACCTTCACCACGGTGTCGGCGCCGGCCGGCATCGGCGCCCCGGTCATGATCTTGATCGCCTGTCCCGGCGCCACTTCCACATCGGTGGTCGATCCGGCCGGCAGATCGCCGACGACATCGAGCACCGCCCCGGCCTCTGCTACATCTGCCCCGCGCACGGCAAACCCGTCCATCGCCGAGTTGGCCCAGGGCGGGACGTTCTCCGGGGCGGTGACGTCGGTGGCGAGCACCCTTCCCCGCGCCTCCCAAATCGGCACGTCTTCGACATCGAGGAGACCGACCGACGCCAGAACCTCTGCGCGTGCCTCCTCGAGGGGTTTCACCGTCCCCTCTCCTTCAGCCACGACTTGAAGTCGTCACCAAACTCGTGCTCCCCGAGCTCGACCGAGGCCTCGAGAAGCCCGATCGGTGTCCCTACGTCGAGCAGATCGTCCTCGGCGACGAAGCCGCGAAGACGCCCGCGCGATCCCAGCTCGTTGATGGCATCGGTGAGCTGGATCTCACCGCCGTGCCCCGGCTCCAGCTTGCCCAGGATCTCGAACACTTCGGGCGTGAACAGATAACGGCCGACCAGTCCCAGACGGGAGGGAGCCTTTTCCGGGCCGGGCTTCTCGACCGCACCGGCCAGGTCCAGGTAACGGTCCTCCAGGTCCGAGGCGGGCACCACCACGCCGTATTTGCTGAGGAACTCCTTGGTCAGCTCCCGAAGGCACATCACCGAAACGGTCCCGTCGCGACTCCCCGACGCCAAGCCGGAGAGCACGTCGTGGCCGGGACGAACGATGTTGTCAGAAAGGAGACAGAAGAACGGCCGGTTCCCGACCATCTGCGCCGCCTCGTTGACGGCGTGGCCGAGCCCTAGGGCCTCCTCCTGCACCACCGGCCGAAGATGCATGTCTTCGAGGCCGGGCAGTGGGCCTTCGATGCTGAAGTGCTGGGCAACCAGATGTCCCGCGTCCAAATCGACCACCACCACCGCTTCCTTCGCACCTGCCCGAGCCGCCTCCTCCACCGAGTACTGGATGGCGGGACGGTCGATGACGGTGAGCAACGCCTTCGGAACCACACGGCTGGCGGGGCGCATCCTGGTCCCGCGGCCGGCGGCCGGGATCACGGCTACTTCGATGCTCATGTCGGGACCTTCTCCTCGCTACCGGACACCATGCGCCGGATGTTCCCACGATGACGCCATACCACCAACGCGATCATCAGGGCCACCCACAGCCAGTCCAGTCCACTCACCCCCTGCCAGATGAGTAGGGGGACGGTGATGACCAGGATGACCATCGAGCCGATCGAGGCCGTCCTGGTCACTAAGAAGATCAGGAACCAGATCGCGATCTCGATGACCGCCACGATCGGAACCGTGAAGAGAAGCACGCCCCCACCCGTGGCGACCCCCTTGCCACCCTTGAACCCGTGGAACACCGGGTAGCAGTGGCCGACCATCGCGGCCAAACCGGTGAGGAACGCCCAGTGCACCATCGGGTCGTAAGGCTGGCCAGCAGCGACCATGCCCATGGCGGCGCCGATCGTCCCCTTCAGTGTGTCACCGATGAAGACCATGGCCGCAGGGCCCCGGCCGAGGGTGCGCAGCACGTTGGACATGCCCGGGTTGCCGCTGCCCTCCTTGTGGATGTCGACACCGTGCATCCTTCCCACGATCACCGCGAAGTCGATGCTCCCCACCAGATAGGCGGCAACGATCGCCAGCGGCAGGGCGACAGCAGGAGGCATGGGGGCGGATCATATTGCGGAGGGAATGGAACACCCATACCCCCGGTTGTAGAATCCGGTCACTCCACCACGCGGTCAGATTCGATCATGCCTACCTACGAATACACCTGTAAACGCTGCGGCGAGACCATCGAGGTCTTTCAGTCGTTCTCGGAGAAACCGCTACGCAAGCACCGCGAATGCGGGGGCGAGTTGAAAAAGGTGTTCCACGCCCGTGGCGTGGTGTTCAAGGGCTCGGGGTTCTACTCGACCGATTCGAGGTCATCTACCTCGTCCAAGACGAGCGAGCCGGCCAAGAAAGACGACTCGTCAAAGAGCGACTCGAAGAGCGAGAAGACATCCAAAAGCGAGTCCTCACCTAAGGCTGCCTCCTCGAGCAGCTCCTCGGACTGACCTTCGTCAGTCCCGCTCGCTGAGGAAGTACCACACGCCGATCGTCAGCGCCGCCACCAATAGGACGATCAACATAGAACGGACCCGGTGGGTCTCCACCTGGTCGATCGTCTCCTCGGCGACCGCCTTGATCTTGTCACCCGTCTCTTCGACGGCTTCCTTCATTTTCTCAGCTGTGTTCTTCTTGCCCATCACTCACCTCCTTGCGATGTGACTGAGGGGTGGACCGCTTCCCGCGGAAGATCAGTGGCCTCCGATGATTCACGGACCGCGGTCCACACGCCTCTCAGATGCCACCTACCCGACCATCGGAGCGTCGAAACCGTCCGACTCTGTCGGCTCCGGCGGTTGGGAGGCGCGGCCCAGGATGTAGAGCCCGATCCCGAGGGCGACCCCGGTCACCGTCATCAGAACGATGATGAGCCGCAGCAGCCAGGTGCTGGAGGACAGTGAAGCTCGTGTCCTCTCGACGACAGCCTGGGCCTGATCGAGGGTGGCCCGGTAGGAATCGACCACTTCCTGGCTGGTGGCGAGCTCCTCGCTGAGCGTCTGGAACGACTCGGCTGTGGCCGCGGCGTCTTCGGCGAATTGTTGGGAGATCGGGACCAGGCCACGGATCGCTTCAGCCTGCGTCCCGAGCTGCGAGGGGATGCCCTCGAGGGCGGTCTCGACAGCCCGCAATGACTCGTCGAACGGCTGATCTGGGTTGTAGTTGACCCCGACGAAGGACAAGGCGCTGAGGGTGTTGTCGATAACGCCCGCGGTCTGAATCGCTGCTGGCATCGTGTCGAGAAGGGCCTGGATGCTGTCCTGCAATTCGCCGTCGAGGAAGTCGGCCACAGACTCAAGGTCACCCGAGGCGGAGCCTGCAGCTTCAGACACGGAGGCAATGCTGTCGGCGGCAGAGCCGATCGCCCCTTCGACCTCCGTGGACACCGACTCGATCAGGCCGAGGGTCTCCTCGACCGCTCCCAGAGCCGACTCGGTGACCCCGATTGACTCCTCCAGATAGTCGGAGACGTTGCCGACCATGATCAGCCCCAGGACCAGACCGACGGCGCTGGCCACGATGGCGATGAGCCCAACTGCGACCAGCGTCCTGGCCTGTGTCTCTGACATGGCGGCGGGAACTTACCCGGACATCGGCTGTCCAACCCGGGTCTCTTCCACCCGGCCCCCGCGCTCCGTACCTTCGAAACGTGATCTGGCTGCAGACACCGCCATGGGGCCGCTGGGCGATCGCCGTCCTGATCGCCGCGGTCGCGCTGTGGATCGAGTTTCGGCCCGACACGTTGGGACCGCACCCATTCGCCATGACCGAGATCTCCGCCGGAACAACGGTGGACGAGAACAACACCGAGATGCGCATGGTGCCGATCAGGACCTTCGCCGCGGTAGAGCTCGGGGAGGTGGCCCGGCTCACCATCCAGGCCGGCGACCCGGTGCTCGCCTCCCAACTCGGCGAGGAGGGCGAGGTTGCCCCCGAGGGATGGTGGAGCCTGGAGATACCGCTGCCGCTGGGCTCCCGCCCGGGTGACGCAGCCCGGATCGTGCTGCTCGACAGCGACGTGGTCGCCCAAGCGGTCGTCATCGAAGACCCCGACCAGGACCCTCTGGGCTCGGGGACCGGGTTGGTAGCGGTCGAGTCGGAACGTGCTGCTGATGTGGCTCGAGCCGCCGGAGAGGGCCGAGCCGTAGTGATGATTGCGCCGCCGTGAGC
>JALDXM010000134.1:0-6354 GCA_032155085.1 Actinomycetota bacterium
CGCCTGCTCGTGATCGACGTCACCGGCACTGGTGAAGGGACTGATCATGGCGGTGGCGACATGGCCGAACGGCGCAGTCGACGGTGATCTCACCCGACCCAGGTTACCGACCATTCGATTAGAACATCTCTTATGGAGCTTCGTCTGCCCGTGCCCTGCCTCGTGGTGCTGGTCGGCCCGTCGGGATCAGGCAAGAGCACCTGGGCCGCGAGCATGTTCCACGCGAGCGAGGTGGTGTCCTCGGACCGGCTCCGGGGCATGGTCGGTGCCGGGGAGGACGACCAGCAGGCGGGCACCGCCGCCTTCGCCATCCTCGACCAGATGGTCGCAGAGCGGATGCGACGCGGGCTGACCACGGTGATCGACACCCTCGGATTCGATGGCGACAACCGGCGGAGATGGGTTGGCATGGCCCACGAAGCGGGCATCCCGGCCTTTGCGGTGCTCTTCGACACGCCAGCCACCGAAATCCGAGCCCGTAACGCCGGTCGCGTCCACCCGATCCCCAAGACCGTGATCGATCGACAAATAGGCCGCTTTCGCTCGATCCCGCGGGAGATCGAGGACGACGGCTTCGACCAGATGCTCACCGAACAACCTGTCAGCACGGCGACCCCGACCGTCATGGCCGCCAGCACCCCCAAGCCGTTGCAGGGCTCTCCGCCTTCTCCGGCCGGGCACCGGTTCGGGTTGGTGGTCAACAGGTTCGACTGGGGCGATCGGACCGAGATGGCCTCTCGTCTGTCCTCGATCGCTCAACGAGCGGAGAAGGCCGGGTTCACGGACTTGTGGGTGATGGACCACTTCCAGCAGATACCGCAGGTAGGCCGGGCGTGGGAGGACATGCCGGAGGCGTATGTGACGCTCTCCTTCCTCGCCGGTGTCACCGGGTCGATCAAGCTCGGCGCGCTGGTGACCTCGATCGGCCACCGCCATCCGGTCGTCCTCGGGAAGATGGTTGCCACTCTCGATGTGCTCAGCGGAGGCCGCGTGTTGCTGGGCCTCGGCATCGGCTGGCATCGCAAGGAGCAGGAAGGCTTTGGCATCCCGTATCTCCCGGTCGCCCAACGCTACGACGTGCTCGAGGACACGTTGAGGATGCTGCCGTTGCTCTGGGGAAAGGGCTCGCCTTCCTTCGAGGGTGCGACCTTCTCTGCACCCGAGCTGGTCTGTTACCCCAGACCCGTGCAGGAGCACATTCCGATACTCATAGGGGGCTCCGGCGAAAAGCGAACACTGCCCCTAGCCGCCCGATACGCCGACGCCTGCAACCTCTTTGGCAAGCCCGACGTGATCCAGCGCAAGGTCGAGGTGTTGCGAAAACACTGCTCAGAGATCGAACGTGACCCTGATGAGGTCGAGGTCACCCATCTGGTCGACGCGATGGTCGCCTCCGACCGAAAGGCCCTCCGAGAGCGAGTCGACCGGTTGAGGGGTAGGAACACGACTGTGGAGCAGTTCTTGGCGAGGCACAACGCTGGCCTGGTAGAGGACCAGCTCGAGCACTTCGCCGCCTATCACCAGGCTGGAGCGAGTCACTCGATGGTGGTGCTCCCGGACGCCCATCTCGAGGGGAGCATCGAGACTTTCGGGCTGGTGATCGGAGCGATGACCCGCCCTTAGACTGGTGGCATGGCTGTCACCTCCACAATGCTCCCACTCGGCACCACCGCACCCGATTTCGCGCTCAACGACGTCGTGTCCGGGATGAAGGTCTCTCTGAGTGACTTCGACGACAAGCCGGCGATGCTTGTCATGTTCATCTGCAACCACTGCCCCTATGTCCAGCATGTGAGGACAGAGCTGGCCCGATTCGGACGCGACTACCAGGACAGCGGCCTCGGCGTTGTCGCAATCTCCTCCAACGATGCCGACCAGTACCCGGAGGACGGTCCCGATGCGATGAGAAGAGAGGCCGAGAATGTCGGGTACACCTTCCCCTATCTCTTCGACGAGGACCAGGTTGTGGCCGCCCGCTACACCGCGATGTGCACCCCTGATTTCTTCCTCTTCGACTCCAACCGCGAGTTGGTCTATCGGGGGCGTTTCGATGAATCCAGGCCGAACAGCGGAATCCCGGTTTCCGGGAAGGACTTGCGTGCTGCTGTCGACGCCGTGCTCGCGGGCAGCGCTGTGAGCGATGAGCAATGGCCCTCGATGGGTTGCTCAATCAAGTGGAAGCCGGGCAACACCCCGGCCTACTTCGGGTAAAGGGTTCTACGTTCTACTTCCTGCGTTCGACGACGAGAGAGAGGCCCAGTGGCCAAGCAGTACCCATCACCCCCCGACCTGACAATCGATCTCGACAAGACATACGCCGCGACCCTGGACACGAACCACGGCGAGATAGTCATCCAGCTCGATCCGGCCCGATCACCTCTGACCGTGAACAACTTCGTCTTCCTCGCCCGGGACGGTTATTACGACGGGGTCATCTTCCATCGTGTGATCGAGAACTTCATGATCCAAGGAGGAGACCCGACGGGGACCGGCACCGGAGGCCCGGGCTACAAGTTCCGTGACGAGATCGAGGGCGCAGGGCAGTACTCACGTGGCACCGTGGCGATGGCAAACGCGGGGCCGAACACCAACGGCTCCCAGTTCTTCATCTGTCACACCGATGTGGGCCTCCCCCATTCCTACACCATCTTCGGCCAGGTCACGTCGGGGTTGGAGGCGGTGGACTCCATCGCAACCACTCCTACAAATCACTCCGACCGGCCCGATTCGGAAGTGGTGATCAACAAGGTGACGATCAGCGAGAGCTAGCCGGAGCGGACCCTGGCGAGCCCCGTTCGATCCAGAAACGCGACACGTCCCGCATAATTCCACTACATTTCCACGCGCTGCTTCGGCGGCGACTCGTTGGCTTCCCGTCCCGCATTGCGACCGGATAGAGGGCAGGGTCGTACCGGACACATGGCAAGGGCTGTCAAGAGGCCCTTATTGGAAAGGATGACGGGACAGTCATGAACATCTATGTGGGAAATCTCCCATTCAATACCACTGCTGCCGACCTCGAATCGTTGTTCGGCGAGTACGGGTCGGTCGATAGCGCTGCGATCATCAACGACCGCGAGACCGGCCGCTCACGCGGATTCGGATTCGTCGAGATGGAGAACGAGGCCGGGGCCCGCGCCATCGAGGAGCTGGACGGCAAGGACTACAACGGGCGAAACCTCAAGGTGAACGAGGCCCGGCCCCGCGAAGAGCGCGGGCCGCGTCGCTGAGCGACGCACCTCGTCACAGTCGATAGCGAACTTCGAACCCAGGATTCCCACCACTGCCCTGTGAAGTCCAGCGCCCAGAGACGGGCCATCAGCCGGAGTGATCCCGGTGCACATGACGCCCCGGGACCGGCCGATGGGCCGGGTCATCGATGAATAGCCGTTCGCCTTCCACATGGAGCAGGTTCGGCCCGTAGGCGGCCGTCAAGTTCTCGACCGTGAGCACCTGGTCTGCGGTCCCGGAGGCGACAACACGTCCTGAGAGCAAGATGACGTGATCGGCCACCTCGGCCTCGGCCAGGTCGTGGCTGGTCATGACGATGGTGCAGCCCGTGCTGGTCTCGTCGTGTATCACCTGGTCGATGGCCTGTGCCGAGGGCAGGTCGAGCCCGGTCAGCGGCTCGTCCAGGAGCAGGATGTCGTGATCCTGGGCCAAACCCTGGGCCACCAGGACGCGCTGTCGCTGGCCTCCAGACAGCTCACTCAGGTGCATGCCGGCAAGCCCGTCGATGTCCATCCGCCTCATGGCATCCTCGACGGCAGCGTGATCCTCTGGGCGGATTCGGCGGCGAGGATTTCCGGCGAACCTCCCCATCGTCACCACCTCTCTCACCGTGACCGGCAGGGTTTCGTTGATCGTCGTGCTCTGCAGGACGAACGAGATCCGACTTTCGCCGTTGTCGTTGGCCGTGGACACATCGATTTGGCCTGAAGCAGGCTGGATGAGACCGGCGATGGCGGCCAGCAAGGATGACTTCCCCGATCCATTCGGCCCGATCAAGACGGTGATTCCGCCACGGGGTATGACGAAGGAAGACGTTGCCAGGGCCACCCTGGGCCCATAGGACAAGGTCAGGTCGGTCGCAGTGACTGCGGCGGGTCTCATCGGCACCTCTCACAACGGCCGTCGACTTCAAGGGCGTGGCCGGTCACCGAAAAGGAGGACAGCCCGGCAACCTCGCCAACCAATCGCTCCAGCTCGATCTCCAGAGGTCCCGGAAGCTCGATGTCCTCGACCATCCCGCAGCTTTCGCAGACGATGTGGTGATGGTGCCCTGCGACCCACTCCGCCATCTCATAACGGGTCAGTCCCCTCGCTCCATGATGTGGCTCGACGACGCCGGCCTCCTCGAGCACGGCCAGACTCCGATACACCGAGGAGACGGGGACCTGGCCGCCCATCTCGTCATGCAGTTCGGCCGCGGATCGCGGCCCGTCAGCGTCCGTCAGCGCCGCCACCACGAGACGCCGGCCCGTGGTGTATCGCACACCGGTTCCTATGAGGCGCTCTTCGATCTCCCGGTCCGGGATTGTGGTGTGACCTCGAGCTGAGGTAGGCTTCTTGATAATGATTCTCATTATAGATGAGAGAATGAGAACCGCCAAATGGTTGGCTCTGTGGGTTCTGGTCCTGATCTTGCCGGCTTGTGATGCCACCTCGAACGACACCGAGGACCGCCCCGTGATCGTGGCCACTACCTCGATCATCGGCGACATCGCCAGCGCCGTGGCAGGTGAGGAAGCCCACGTCGAAGTGCTGATCCCGATCGGAGTCGATGCGCACGACTTCTCGCCCTCCGCCCAACAGGCCAGCCTTATGGCAGGCGCCGACCTGATCGTCGCCGCCGGCCTCGGCCTGGAACAGGGCCTCGAGGACGTGATCGCCGCCGCCGCCGAGGAGGGCGTGGAGGTGGTGGAGGTTGGGCCGGCGGTGGATCCCATCCCGTTACAGGACGCCGAGGGCCGGCCGGACCCTCATTTCTGGACGGACCCGTTGCGGGCCGGTGAGGCAGCCCGTGTGATGGCCGCGGCCCTCGCTCAGCGGGTTCCCGGAGATTGGGAGACGAGGGCGGATGGCTACGCCGAAACGATGGAGGCGACCGATGCCACGATCATGGAGACCCTGTCGGTGATCCCGGCGGACGATCGTGAGATGGTGACCAACCACGAATCGTTCGGCTATTTCGGTGATCGATACGGATTCGAGATCCTGGGCGTGATCATCCCAGGGGGGGACACCTTGGCCGATCCCTCCTCGGCACATGTCGCCGACGTGGTCGCGGTCATGGAAGAGGCCGATTCGAAGGTCATCTTCGCCGAGACATCCGAGCCGACAGCTCTCGCCGAGGCCATCGCTTCGGAGCTCGGTGGTGAGGCTGAGGTCGTCGAGCTCCACACGGAGTCACTCGGCGAGCCCGGATCCGAGGCCGGCACCTTGTCGGGGATGCTGATCACTAACGCGGAGCGCATCGCGGAAGCGCTGACATGACACTTGTAGCTTGACGGCCATGGACTGGTTGACCGAGCCGTTCGCACTGGCCCTCCAGCAGCGAGCCCTGGTGGCGGGGGTGCTGGCCGCGGTGGCCCTCGCCGTGGTAGGCACCTGGGTCGTGATCAGAGGGATGACCTTCCTCGGTGATGCCCTGGTCCACGGTGTCGTCCCAGGAATCGCCCTGGCCCTCATCTTCGAGTTCAACGTGATCATCGGTGCCCTGCTGGCTGCCCTAGTCATGGTCGGGGGCATCAACGTCGTCCACCGGCAGACCGGCTTCTCGGAGGACACCGGGATCGGCCTTCTCTTCGTGGGGATGCTCGGAGTCGGAGTGATCCTGATCTCCAGCACCGACTCCTTCGCCACCAATCTCACGTCGATCCTGTTCGGAGACATCCTCGGGGTCACGACGTCGGACCTGGTCGGGCTCGCAGTCGTCGTCGCGTTGGTGGCTGTGATTTCGGCTCTCTTCTATCGCAACTTCCTCGTGCTCTCCTTCAACGAGCAGAAGGCGCAGCTGTTCGGTCTCCGCCCCGGCGCCACCCATCTGGCCCTGCTTGCGCTGATCACCCTTTCGATCGTCGGCTCATTTCAGACCGTGGGGACCCTCCTCGTCTTCGGCCTCCTGGTCGGCCCGGCTGCGACAGCTGCCCTCCTGGTCAAGCGAGTCCCGTCGATGATGGCAGTGGCCGCCGTGATCGGAATGGTGTCGGTCGTGGTCGGCCTGATCATCAGCTATCACGCCAACACTTCGGGCTCGGCGACCATGGCCGTGCTGCCGATCGTCCTCTTCTTCGTCGTCCTCGCCTTCCGCCGGGGGCGACGGCCTGCAGCGGCTGGTTCGTTGACGGCCGG
>JALDXM010000135.1:0-6278 GCA_032155085.1 Actinomycetota bacterium
TGAGTGGTGGGTGTCCTCTACTCAGGACCCAAAACCGACCACCCAGAACCCATTACTCATTCCTCTTCGTCCTCTCCACCGAAGGTGCCGCCAAGGGAGGCGAGCCATTCGGCCGGATCCTCGGGGAGACCCTCGTCCTCGCCGGGGCCGCTGAGGCCGCCTTCGAGGAAGCCGAGTGAGGCAACGGTCGTAGCGCCGGGCATTGCAGGCTGTAGCACCTGGTATTGCTGGGCACCGGTGCCGGCAGGGATCAGCTTGCCGATGATCACGTTCTCCTTGAGGCCCCGCATGAAGTCGGAGCGCCCCTGGATGGCAGCATCGGTGAGGACCCGCGTCGTCTCCTGGAAGGAGGCGGCGGACAGCCACGAATCGGTGGCCAAGGATGCCTTGGTGATCCCCATCAGCTCGGGTCGTCCCTCGGCCGGGCGCTTGCCCTCTATGACCAGCTCCTTGTTGGCGTCGCGGAAAGTCTGGTCGTCGACCAGCGCGGCCGGGAGGAAGTCGGACTCGTTGGGAGCCACCACCCGGACCCTCCGCAACATTTGGCGGACGATCATCTCGATGTGCTTGTCGTGGATTTCGACACCCTGCGACCGGTACACCTCCTGCACCTGGTCGACCAGGTACTGCTGAGTGGCGCGGACTCCGCGGATCTCGAGGACCTCTTTGGGATCGAGCGGGCCCTCAGTCAGTTGGGTTCCGGCCTCGATGTCGACACCGTTGGCGACACGGAGCTTGGCGTAACGGGAGATGGGGTACACCGCCTCCAGATCGCCGTCCTCAACGAGGACGCGCCTTCCGTCGGTGTCTTCCACGAGAGTGACCGTCCCACTGACATCCGAGATGACCGCCTTCCCCTTCGGGGTGCGGGCCTCGAACAGCTCGACGACGCGGGGAAGACCATGTGTGATGTCCTCACCGGCCACACCGCCGGTGTGGAACGTGCGCATGGTGAGCTGAGTCCCCGGCTCGCCGATGGACTGTGCGGCCATGATGCCGACGGCCTCGCCGGTTTCCACCTGTCGCCCGGTGGCGAGCGAAAGGCCGTAGCAGGCCTGGCAGACGCCACTCCTCGTGTCACAGGTCAGGGGCGACCGGACTCGCACCGACTCGATGTCGGCCTCCTCGATGGCGTGCAGCTCCTTGGTGCCGAGCACAACGCCGGCCCGCAGCTTCTCGTCGTCGACCGTGGCCACGAGCGTCCGGCCCTCCTTGAGGTCGTCGGCGAGCACCCGACCGTAGATCCGGGACCGGAGGTTTCGGATCTTTGCCCCGCGCTCGTCGACCACCGAGATGACGATGCCCTTGTCGGTGCCGCAGTCATCCTCGAGGACGATCATCTCCTGGGAGACGTCGACGAGGCGGCGGGTCAGATAACCCGAGTCGGCGGTGCGGAGAGCGGTGTCGGCCAAACCCTTTCGAGCGCCGTGAGTCGAGATGAAGTACTCGAGGACCGACAGGCCTTCCCGGAAATTGGCGATGATCGGGCGGGGGATGATGTCACCCTTCGGGTTGGCCACCAGACCGCGCATGCCGGCGATCTGACGCACCTGCATCATGTTCCCGCGGGCCCCGGAGCCGACCATCATGTCCAGGGCGTTGAAACGCTCCGTCTTGATGCCGGCCTTCATTGCATCCGTCACCTTCTCCGTGGCCTCGGTCCAGATCTCAATCAGCTCCTGACGGCGCTCCTCGTCGGTGACCACGCCCTTCTGATAGAGGCTCTGCACCTTCTCGGCCCGCTCTTCGTACTCCTCGAGGATCTTGGATTTCTCTGGCGGGGTCTTGACGTCGTCCAGGGCAATGGTGAGACCGGCCTTGGTGGCGAACTGGAACCCGAGATCCTTGATCCCGTCGAGCATGTCGGCCACCGCTGAGCGTGGGTACCGCTCGATGACGGTCTCGATCAGGCGGCGGATATCGGACTTCATCACCACCGAGTCGACGAAGGGGAACCCTTCGGGAAGAGCCTGGTTGATGAATACCCGGCCCAGAGTGGTCTCGGAGAGACCGGTCGGGCTCAAGGGCTCCTCGGTGAGGAGCGTGCCTAGCGTCGGCTTGAGATCGGCATGCAGTTCGGGGTCCCCGGTCAGGTCGCCCAGCCGGATCTTGATCGGAGCATGCACGGACAGCTCGCCGATCTCGTAGGCCATCACGGCCTCGTCGAAGTCGGCGAAGTGACGGCCGGCGCCCTTGGCGTCCTCGACGTGCTCGGAGAGGTAATAGATCCCGATGACCATGTCCTGGGACGGGGTCACGATGGGGCGGCCAGAGGCGGGCGAGAGGACGTTGTTCGAGCTGAGCATGAGGACCCTGGCCTCGGCCTGAGCCTCGGCGGACAGGGGCAGATGGACAGCCATCTGGTCGCCGTCGAAGTCGGCGTTGAAGGCCTCACACACCAGTGGGTGGATCTGGATCGCCTTGCCCTCGACCAGGACCGGCTCGAAGGCCTGTATCCCGAGACGGTGCAGGGTTGGCGCCCGGTTGAGCAGCACCGGGTGCTCCTGGATCACGTCGGAGAGGACGTCCCACACCTGGGGGCGCTGACGCTCGACCATGCGCTTGGCCGCCTTGATGTTCTGGGCCAGGTCGAGATCGACCAGACGCTTCATCACGAACGGCTTGAACAGCTCGAGAGCCATGATCTTGGGCAGACCGCACTGGTGCAGCTTCAACTGGGGGCCGACCACGATGACCGAACGACCCGAGTAGTCGACGCGCTTCCCGAGCAGGTTCTGACGGAAGCGCCCCTGCTTGCCCTTCAGCATGTCGGACAGAGACTTGAGCGCCCGGTTCCCCGGCCCGGTCACGGCGCGTCCGCGCCGCCCGTTGTCGAAGAGAGCGTCGACCGCCTCCTGAAGCATCCGCTTCTCGTTGTTGACGATGATCTCGGGTGCTCCGAGGTCGAGCAGTCTCTTCAGACGGTTGTTCCGGTTGATCACCCGGCGATACAGGTCGTTGAGGTCGGAAGTGGCAAAACGGCCACCGTCCAGCTGGACCATCGGACGGAGATCGGGTGGGATCACCGGGACCGTCTCGAGGATCATGTCCTCGGGCCGGTTCTCACCCTCCCAGAACGGCTTGACCACCTTCATCCGCTGGGTGGCGCGCTGACGCTTCTGGGCCGACCCGGCATCGAGATTCGTCTCGAGCAAGGCCATCTCGACATCGAGGTCGAGATGGGCGAGCAGGGCCTTGACAGCCTCTGCACCCATGCCGCCCTCGAAGTAGTCGGCATAGCGGAAGTAGATCTCGCGCCAGAGCTGCTCTGACTCGACGAGGTCCTTCGGCTTGAACTTGCGGAAGGTGTCGTAGGCGTCTTCGATCAGCTCGACTTCGCGGTCGGATCGCTCCTGGCGATCCTTGATCTCCCGCTCGACTTCCTTCTTGCGAGCGTTGATCTCCTGGCTCTTGGCCCCGCCTTCTTCCATGCGGGCCAGCTCGTCCTCGAGTGCCTCGAGCCTCACCCCGTGCCACTCGGTGAACTCGGAGCGGACCACCTCGATCTCGTCGCGCATGGCGGCCTCGAGCTCGGGCAGGTCCTTCTGCCGCTTCTCATCGTCGACGGAGGTGATGATGTAGCTGGCGAAGTAGATGACCTTCTCCAGCTCCTTCGGTGACATGTCGAGCAGATAGCCGAGGCGGCTGGGGACACCCTTGAAGAACCAGATGTGGGTGACGGGAGCGGCCAGCTCGATGTGGCCCATCCGCTCGCGCCGGACCTTGGAGCGGGTGACCTCGACGCCACAACGCTCGCAGATGATCCCCTTGTAGCGGATCCGCTTGTACTTGCCGCAGTAGCACTCCCAGTCCCTTTGCGGACCGAAGATGCGCTCGTCGAACAGGCCCTCCTTCTCGGGACGGAGGGTCCTGTAGTTGATGGTCTCCGGCTTCTTGACCTCACCGTACGACCACGCCCGGATCTGGTCGCTCGAGGCCAGGCCGATCTTCAGTTCATCGAACAGCTGTTGGGCCAATTTTCACTCGCTTCACTCGTGGTTCTGGGTGGTGGGTGGTGGGTTATGAGTGGTGGGCAAGAACCCAGAACTCATCACCCATAACTCATTACTCACTATCGGGGCGCTCGGGACGGCTGAGGTCGATGCCCAGGGTCTCCACCGACCGGTAGGACTCCTCTTCGAGCTCCCTGAGCTCGACTTCCTCACCAGCCGAGAGCATCTCGACGTTGAGGCAGAGGCTCTGCATCTCCTTGACCAGCACCCGGAACGACTCCGGGATGCCCGGCTCGGGGATGTTGTCGCCCTTGACGATCGCCTCGTAGACCTTGACCCGGCCCTGGACATCGTCGGATTTGATGGTGAGTAGCTCCTGAAGGGCGTAGGCGGCGCCATAGGCCTCGAGGGCCCACACCTCCATTTCGCCGAACCGCTGACCACCGAACTGGGCCTTACCACCGAGCGGCTGCTGGGTGATCATGCTGTAGGGGCCGGTCGAGCGGGCATGGATCTTCTCGTCGACCAGGTGCACCAGTTTCAGCATGTAGATGTACCCCACGGTCACCGGGCTGTCGAAAGGCTCACCGCTGCGGCCGTCGTAGAGAACTGCCTTGCCGTCGTCACCGACGAGACGATCACCGTCTCGGTTGGGGCGGGCGCTCTGGATCACCTGCATGATCTCGTCCTCACGGGCGCCGTCGAACACCGGCGTCGCCACCTTGGTCCACGGCTTGGCCCCGCCCACGGCCGGACTGGTGCCCTGGAAGGGCTCCCAACCCTGTGCCGCCGCCCAGCCCAGGTGCGTCTCGAGCACCTGGCCCAGGTTCATGCGGGAGGGAACACCGAGTGGCGAGAGAATGATGTCGACCGGTGTGCCGTCGGCCAGGAAGGGCATCTCCTCCTCGGGAAGGACCTTGGAGATCACGCCCTTGTTGCCGTGACGACCGGCCAGCTTGTCACCCTCGGAGATCTTCCGCTGCTGAGCGACATAGATGCGCACCAGCTCGTTGACCCCAGGGGGCAGGTCGTAGCCCTCGGCCCGCTTGAACACCTTGACCGCGATGACCTTGCCGGTCTCGCCGTGGGGCACCTTGAGGGAGGTGTCACGCACCTCACGCGCCTTCTCACCGAAGATGGCGCGCAGGAGGCGCTCTTCCGGCGTCAGCTCGGTCTCACCCTTGGGGGTGACCTTGCCCACCAGATAATCGCCGGGGCCGACCTCTGCGCCGACCCGGATGATGCCCTCTTCGTCGAGGTTGGCCAGGACCTCTTCGGGGACGTTGGGGATGTCCCTGGTGATCTCCTCGGCACCGAGCTTGGTGTCACGGGCGTCGATCTCGTGCTCCTCGATGTGGATCGAGGTGAGGACGTCGTCCTTGACCAGCCGCTCCGAGATGATGATGGCGTCCTCGAAGTTGTGGCCCTGCCAGGGCATGAAGGCCACCAACAGGTTGCGGCCCAAAGCGAGCTCGCCGGTCTCGGTAGAAGGACCGTCGGCCAGCACATCGCCGACCTTGACGTTGTCGCCCTCCCGGACCAGCGGCTTGTGGTTCATGCAAGTGCCCTGGTTGGAGCGGCGGAACTTGTCGAGCACGAACGTGTGCTTCTTGTTGGTCTCCTTCTCCTTGATGACGATCTCTTCGCCGGTGACCTCGACCACTTCGCCGACGACCGGCGAGACGATCATGTCGCCTGAGTCCTGGGCGGCACGCTGCTCGACACCGGTCCCCACCAGCGGGGCGTCTGAGGTGAGCAAGGGCACTGCCTGACGCTGCATGTTCGAGCCCATCAGGGCACGGTTGGCGTCGTCGTGCTCGAGGAACGGGATGAGGGATGTGGAGACTGACACGATCTGCTTCGGGGAGACGTCCATGTAGTCGACGTCCTTGGGCGGGACGTACTCGACTTCGCCCCCGGCCCGGCGCACCAGCACCCGTGGGTTCTGGAAAGAGCCGTCCTCCTTGAGGGGCGCGTTGGCCTGGGCGATGATGAATCGCTCCTCCTCGATGGCAGTCAGGTACTCGACCTTGGTCGTCACCTTGCCCGACTCGACCTTGCGGTACGGGGTCTCGATGAACCCGAACTCGTTGACCCGGGCATACGAGGCCAGCGACCCGATGAGGCCGATGTTGGGGCCCTCGGGAGTCTCGATCGGGCACATGCGGCCGTAGTGCGACGGATGGACGTCACGAACCTCGAACCCGGCGCGCTCACGCGAGAGCCCACCCGGGCCCAACGCCGAGAGACGGCGCCTGTGGGTCAGTCCGGCCAGCGGGTTGGGCTGGTCCATGAACTGAGACAGCTGTGAGGTCCCGAAGAACT
>JALDXM010000136.1:0-6264 GCA_032155085.1 Actinomycetota bacterium
GCGTTATGCCGCTCCTATGGCCTTTGTCGCCGACAAGAAGGGCAGCCGCGTCGCGGTGATGTCGCGGGGCTCGCCTGAGAGCCAGGCGCTCTCCAGGCTCGAAGACAGCGACCTACCGATCATCGACGCAGAGCGATTGGTCGTGGTCACGACCTCGAACGGAGATCTCGAAGAAGTGAGCCCGTCCCGCAACATCTCATGGTTCTGGAGTCCCGATGGCCGGGAGCTCCTCTACAGCACCGTCGCCCCCGTGGATGGCACCGAGCGACTGCAATGGCACACGTGGGATGGTGAGGCAACCACGTCCTATGCCCCGTTCAGCCCTACCGGGCTATTTGCTCGGGACTATCTCGCCTACTTCGACCAGTTCGCCAGGAGTATCTCGCTATGGGCTCCGGACGGTTCGGCATTCGCCTATGCAGGAGGCACCAGCCTCGATGATGCAGGGATCTGGGTTCAGGAGGTGGCGACGGCCGAGCCCGAGTTGATCGGTCCCGGTCAGGTCGCGGTCTGGTCACCGACGCCCTGAAGGGGACGATGCGGGCTGCCTATGATCGGCTCGTGGCTCAACTCGACGCCATCGGCATCATCATCTCGGACATGGAGCGCGCGATCGGCTTCTACCAGAGACTGGGTCTCGTGTTCGAAACCGAAGGTGACGGCGTCCACGCCGAGGCGAGCGGGCCCGGCGGCCTTCGTGTCATGCTCGACACCGAGGCCGGTGTGAAATCGTTCTCCGACTGGGAGCCACCCACGGGTGGCAGCTATCGCACGGCGCTGGCCTTCCTGTGTGATGGCCCCGCCGACGTCGACCGGATCTATCAGGAGCTGACCCTGGCCGGCGGGAAGGGACATCTCGAGCCTTTCGACGCCCCGTGGGGACAGCGCTACGCCAGCGTGCTCGATCACGACGGCAACGCGGTCGACCTCTTCGCCCCGCTCTGATCTCGGGACCATGGGATGACGTGGACCTGATCGACAGGGCCGAAGGCTTCGGCGAGCGGGTGGCCCTGTCCGACGCCTCCGGCCCATACGCCTATAGCGATCTCCTTCGGGGATCTTCCCGCGGCGCCTCCCGCCTCCTCGGGGACTCCGCCGATCTCGACGGTGAGCGGGTGGTGTTCATGATCGAGCCATCATTCGAGTACGTCCGAATCCAATGGTCGATCTGGCGTGCCGGCGGGGTGGCGGTCCCACTCTGCCTGACTCACCCGGCGCCGGAACTGGAGTACGTGCTCGATACGGTCCGGCCCGCGCTCGCCATCGTCTCCGACACCTACGCCGACCTGCTCGGCCCTCTCGCTGAGGAGCGAGGAATCGACCTTCTCTCTGTAGAAGAGACGGACGCCGAACCGGGGAAGCTCCCCGAGGTCGAAACGGCGAGGGCCGCCATGATTCTGTTCACCAGCGGCACGACCGGCAGGCCGAAGGGCGTGGTGACCACCCATGCCAACATCGAGGCACAGATCAGGTCTCTGGTCGAGGCTTGGGAGTGGGCCGAGGACGACAGGATCCTGCTTACCCTCCCCCTCCATCACATCCACGGGATCGTCAACGTGATCGCCTGCGCCCTGTGGAGCGGCGCCCGATGTGATGTGCTACCTGCCTTCGATGCCTATGACGTGATCGACAGGCTTTCTAACGGCGAATTGACCCTGTACATGGCGGTGCCCACCATCTATCACCGGCTGATCGCCCGTCTCGACCAGGCCACTGAAGAGGAGCGTGAGCGTTTCAGAGTGGGGGTCGGAGGCCTGCGGCTGATGGTCTCCGGCTCGGCGGCCCTCCCAGTGCCGGTCCTGGAGCGATGGCGAGAGCTGTCCGGGCACACTCTGCTCGAGCGCTACGGGATGACCGAGATCGGGATGGGTCTCTCCAACTCCTATCGCGGCGAGCGGTATCCGGGGTCGGTGGGCGTGCCTCTGCCCAGCGTCGAGGTGCGTCTCGTCGATGACGACGGTGGGGAGACGGGCGATGGACAGCCGGGAGAGATCCAGGTCCGGGGTCCGGCGGTGTTCCGCGAATACTGGGAGCGGCCCGACGACACCGCAGCGGCCTTCACCGACGACGGGTGGTTCCGTACCGGTGACACCGGTGTCGTCGAGGACGGCCGATATCGGATCCTCGGGCGAACTTCGGTCGACATCCTCAAGACCGGCGGCGAGAAGGTATCCGCCCTCGAGATCGAGGAGCTGCTGTTGAGCCATGAGGCAGTGAGCGAAGCCGCCGTGGTGGGGATCGACGACCCGGAGTGGGGTCAGCGCGTAGTGGCGGTCGTTGTGCCCAGCGCAGAGATCGACGGGGATGACCTCAGGGCGTGGCTCAAGACACGGCTCGCCCCACACAAAGTGCCCAAGGAGATCCATCTGGCCGATTCACTGCCCCGCAACGCGATGGGCAAGACCCTCAAGCCCGATGTCGTCGAAATTGTGCAGCCCAGGGCTTCTACCTAGGGTCGAAATCGGTGTTGATTCAACCGCTGGCAGCCCGGTCAGCCGCCATCGAGCTGCCCGATCGCCGCGAGACCAGATGGTCGACGATGTATCCGGCGTCCCGGCCCACGCCTCCCAACAAAGCTGAACTCAGCGAGTAGAGGAACTTGAGACCAACCAGGTAAAGCCCGGGACACGATTCGACGATCCCTCGCTCGTGGATCGGAACACCGTTGTGGGTCGGAAGATCGATGTCGATCCAACCGAAGTCGTGCACGAACCCTGTGCTCCAGATCACATTTGCGGGATCCAGGGCCCTCCCATCATCGAGCACGGGTCTGCCGTCGCGAACACCTGCCGTTCGACCGACCCGTTCTATGCCGGCGGCGACCAGATCCTTGTAACGCACCCGACCTAGTGGGATTCCCCGGGGTGGGTCGACGAACCGATCCCGGAGTTTCCTTCCCATAGTCGTGTCCACCGTCAGCCGAGTCGCCAGTTGCCACAAGATGGGGGTGAAGAGCCGATCAGGCAAGGTGCCGGCACGGGTTGGCTCCTCACCTGTCTCGGGGCCGGACAGCCAGACCTCACGACCTGTGGCGAGATCAAGGGCGATCTCGGCACCGGAGTTGCCGGCGCCGACAACAAGGGCCGGGCCACTCTTCAACTGGGAGGGATTGCGGTATTCGCTCGAGTGGAGCTGGACGATCGCCTCGTCGAGCTCGGTCGCGAATTGCGGGATTCTCGGGTCGTGATACGCACCGGTGGCGACCACCACATTCTCAGCCGAGAGACGGCCGTGGTTGGTCGTCAGCTCGAAGCCTTCTCCGGCAAAGGTGAGGCTATCGACTGCTACTCCGGTGCGGACCGGAAGGTCGAAGTGCTCGGCATATTGCTCCAGGTAGTCGGCGACAGAGTCCTTGGAGGGATACAGAGAGCTCGGCCCTGGGAAGGGCCATCCCGGGAGGCTGTCATAGCGGGCGGAGGTGAACAGACGAAGCGAGTCCCACCTGTGCCGCCAAACGTCCCCGATCCTCTCGTTTGCATCCAGGATGAGAAATGGGACTCCCCGACTGCGCAGGTGGTAGCCCACGGCCAGACCGGCCTGACCCGCCCCGATGACAACCGTCTCCACGAACTCGAGTTCCCGCGTCATGTGATCGACCGTACGAGGGACGTCGCAAGCCGACTATCGGGTGTTCTCCTGAGTCGTCAGGCCATGCTCGACCGCGAAGAGCGTCGCCCCGGCCCTCGTCGACACTCCCATCTTGCGATAGGCGTTCTGGATGTGGGAGTCGGCGGTCTTGGGTGAGATCTCGAGGGCACGTGCCACCTGCTTGGTCTGAAGCCCTCGAGCCAGAAGGGCCACCACCTGGGTCTCCCTCTCGGTGAGGCCCGCCGGATGCTCGATCAGGGGCCTCGCCTGACCAGCAGCCTCGAGCACGGCTGCTACCGCGTCGGGGGCCAGCCTTCCTGCACGGGCCTCGGCGGCGAGCTCCGCAGCCGCCTCGTCCTCGGACAAGGCGGGCCGATGGGGCCTCGGCTCGATCATGGCCTGATAGGCATCTGCGGCGGCCAGGATGCGGGCCGCGTGGCCCAGGGAAGACGCCCCCAAGGCTCGGTGGTAACCGGAGCCGTCGAGACGCTCGTGATGTGAGATCGCAACGTCGGAGAGCCCGGCGAGATACGACGATCGCGCCAACGCGCGTTCGGTGTGATAGGCGTGGAGCCTGACCCTCTCCCAATCGTCAGTGGTCAACGGACCGGGCTCCTCCCAGATGCGGACCGGAACCGCCACCCGGCCCAGGTCATGAATCAGAGCGGCCTGACGAACAGTCGCCTGATCCTCGGGATCCAGCTTCATGGTTTGGGCCGCAGCAGAAGCCGTCTCGGCCACCCCATCCGAGTGGCCGACGAGGTACGACACGCCCAAATCGGAGAAGTGGCCCATCGCCGCCAACGCCCGATCGATCCGCTCGCCCTCCAGTGTCAACCCGGGCCCGGGCTCGATCTCCAGCACGGAATCCCAGGGGTTGTCGGCAGCTGCCGCGTCGAGGATCTCGGGCGCCTTTTCAGAGAAGATGCGGGCGATCGCCGGGTCGAACGCCTGACCCGCCCGCCGGGCGATCACCGACCCGACGAAGTCCTCGTCACCCAGGAGGCTTTGGAAGGCGGCGTCTCGGGAAACGTGAACTATGCGAACCGGCAATGGCAGGTCCTCTTCACCGGTCTCACCCGGCAAGCCCTTGCCGTCCCATCGCTCGCTCTCATATCGGAAGAGAGAGGAGACCGAGGTTCCCAAGCCGAGGCTGTCTGCCAACATCTCCCCCAGCTCACAGACGGCGGCGACCACCCCAGGGAATCCGAGCAGGAGCCTCGGGAGGCCCCGAGCCACCTGCGAGACACGTGTTGGCCATGGTCCTTGCGGGGGAGCCAGAGCCTGCATCCATCCCTTCAACATCTCGGGGCGGGAGCCGAAGCGGACAGCCGCGGCGTAAGTGACCAGGGCGTCGTCGTCACCGAATACCTCCGTCCCGAGGTCAGCTGGCGCGGTGCAGCCCACATAGAACAGCAGGCAGAGGAAGTAGCTCTGCTTGGCTGTCTCTTGGTCGACGCCCAGTTGATCACAGAGGCGCATCGCCACCAGAGTGCTTCTCAGCCCGTGCTCGAGTGGCAACCCGACGGCCAAGTCGGTGGCGAGCGATAGCGAGGCGATCACCTCAGTGGCGCGCACCACCGTGGGATCTGGCGAACGTTCCATCACCTTCGTGGACGTTAGGCCGAGAAGCCTGGCGTCAACCCGGTTGGCGAGCAGCCTCCACGACGTATCCCATGTCCTGGGAGCCGTGGCCCTGCTCGATCAGTTGCTCGAGCAGCGCCATGGTGCGTTCCATTTGGCCGGTCGGGGCGCCGGTCAGTCGAGCTTGCTCCAGGGCGAGAGTCAGGTCCTTGCGGGCGAGATCGACGGTGAATGTGATCGGCGCTGTGTCGGGATGGAGATACTGCTCACGTCGATAGGTGAGCATCGGGGCGCCGGCGGCGCCCTTGATCAGGATGTCCATCGTTGTTTCAGGCTTGACGCCCGACTTCTCGGCCAGCGCCACAGCTTCGGCAACTGCCTGGCTCAGGCCATACAGGACCGAGTTGACCGCCAGCTTCAGCACCGCCGCCGATCCCGTCGGGCCGACGTGCACCGGGTTCCCCACCGCATCGAGCACCGCTTCCACCTTCTCGTAGTGCTCGTCGCTGCCGACCATGATCAGGAGCGATGCCGCCTCAGCCGCCGCGGTCGAGCCAGAGACGGGAGCATCGACGATGGCTCCTCCGGCCTCCTCCACGCGAGCCCTCACCCGCCCAAAGCTCTCAGGGCCCGAGGTGCCCATATCGATGGCGATGGTGTTTCCAATCCCGTCGACGAGGCCACCCGGCTCGTAAACCGCCTCCAGAACCTCACCATCGGCCAGCATCGTGATCACGAACTCGTTCGCCCCGGCGAGATCCGGCAAGCTGGCTGCGACCTCACCGCCGTTCTCCTCGGCCCATTGCTCCGATACCGACGAAGTGCGGTTCCAGACCGTCACGTTGTGTCCGGCCTTGGCCAGATTGGCCGCGATCCTCGAGCCCATCCGGCCCAGGCCGACGAATCCGACTGAAACGGCTGTCTTGGATGACATGTCGCTCAGTATGCACCAACGCCTCTGGCTGCGGGCCCCCTACTGTGCGCCTGCAACGAGCCGAGGAGCCCCTTGAAGGCGATCGTCTACCACGGGCCGGGTGACGTCCGCATGGAGGACAGAATTGTGCCCGAGCCAGGGCCTGGACAGGTCAGGGT
>JALDXM010000137.1:0-6262 GCA_032155085.1 Actinomycetota bacterium
TGTGATCGACCGGGGGTCAGGTCGCATCGATGTTCTGGTCAACAACGCCGGTGGGTTCCCCGAAGCCATCAGCATGGAGGAGACCAGCCTCGATGTCTGGCGTGACATCGTCGAGACCAATCTCACCTCGGTGTTCCTGATGAGCCGGGCCTGTCTCCCGTTGCTGCGCCGGTCCGATGGGGGCCGTATCGTCAATCTCGGCTCACTGGCCGGCCAGACCGCCGGGTGGCAGACCGCACCGCCCTACGTCGCCGCCAAGGCCGGGGTCCATGGCTTGACCAGGGCCATGGCCGCCGAGCTGGCCGCGGAGGGGATCACGGTGAATGCCCTGGCGCCTTCCGCCGTCCTCACCGAGCGGATCAGACGTCTCCGCAACGAGGATCAGCTGGCCGCCACAGCGGCCGGCATACCACTGGGGCGGTATCAGACCCCGGAGGAGGTCGCGGAATGGATCCTGTTCCTCGCCGCCCCTGAGGCGGGCTTCATGACCGGTCAGACCGTGTCGGTCAACGGCGGTAGGTTCATGTCGTGAGGGTCAGATGGCGGAGCTGATCAAGTTCGACGAGGCCGACCCCGTGGCTCGGGGCGACGGGATCGAGAGCATCCGTCTCACCCCGACCCCGCTGGAGGAGCAGGGCTTCACAATGGGGATCACCACATTCCCGCCCGGCACCAGCATCCGGCTCCACAGTCACAACACCATCGAGCAGGTGACGGTCATCGAGGGTGAGGGACTGGCCGAGCTGAATGGCGAGCAGGTCCCGGCCAAGCCTTACGACACGACCCAGATCGCGCCCGGAGAATGGCATCGGTTCATCAACACCGGCAGCGGGCGGATGAGGATCCTCTGGGTGTACGGGAGCATCGAGGTGACCCGGACCTTCGCCGACACCGGCGAGACGGTCGACCAGTTCGAGCGGTGAGATTCGGCTTCGAACGGCTGGTGGCCTTCTGCCGGGACGCCCTCATCGCCCTTGGTGCCCTTCCCGAGCACGCGGAGGTCACGGCCAGACGCCTCCTCGAGGCCGACCTCCGCGGCCGCACCGGGCACGGCATCATCAGGCTGCCGCAGTACGCAGGTCGCATCGACGCCGGTGGCATCGAACTGAGGCCGGACATCACCTTGCTCCGAGAGTCACCGGTCAGCTGTTTGGTCGATGGTGACAACGGCCTGGGCCAGGTGGTGATGACGATCGCCACGGAGTCAGCGATCGCCAAGGCGCTCGAGGCGGGGATGGCCTGGGTGGGCACGGTTCACTCCAACCATGCCGGCGCGGCAGGGGTCTACACCGCAATGGCGGCCGACCAGGGGTTGATCGCCATGTACACCGCGGTGGCCAGTGCCAATGTCATGCCGCCCTGGGGCGGGCGGGAGAGGCTGCTCGGAACGAACCCGATCTCGATTGCAGTCCCAGCCGATGACCATCCGTTCCTCCTCGACATCGCCACCACCGTGACCTCACACGGGACCATCAAGGTGGCGGCACAGGCCGGGGAGCAGATGCCGGAGGGCTGGGTCGTCGACATGGAGGGCAACCCGATCCTGGACCCGGCCCGTGCCGACGAGGGCTTCCTGATGCCGATCGGGGGCTACAAGGGCGCCGGTCTCAACCTGGGGCTGGGCTTGCTCGCCGGCGTGCTAAACGGCGCCGCCTTCGGGGAAGACGTGATCGACCATCGCCACGTGCCGGAACAGGCGGCGAACACCGGGCAGGCAATCTTCGTGATGCGGCCCGATCTGTTCCGCGATCCCGACGAATTCACATCCGACATGGGACGGCACCTCGCCGCGCTGCGCGCCTCAGGTCCCGAAGGCGTAGTCCAATTGCCCGGGGATGCCGCCGCCGCCGCGATTGCCGTTCGGCTGGAGGAAGGCATAACCCTGGGCGACGTGTTGTTGGGCCAGTTGCGTGACTTGGGGGAGCGGCTCGGCTTGAAAGATGGTCTCGACTGACCAACTCAGGCGGGAGGCGCCGGGAACGACCAGCGCACGTGGTCAAGCGTGAGGGCGGAGATGGTTGGCGCACCGATGTTGGCCATGGTCGTGACGATCTCATCGTGGAGGATCTCGATCACCCTGGGCAGTGCGCCGGCGGCCAGCCCCCAGCACTGGAGACGGCCGATCCCGACCACACGGGCGCCCAAGGCCAGCGCCTTGCAGATCTCGGCTCCCCTCGTGAAGCCGCTGTCGATGGCCACCTCTGCCCGGCCATCGACGGCCTCTACGACTTCGGCCAGCACCTCGATCGTGCTCAGGGCGTGGTCGACCATCCTCCCGCCGTGATTGGAGACGTAGATGCCGCCAACGCCGCACTCGATCGCCTCCGCCGCGTCCCCGGGCGTCATCAGGCCCTTGACCATGACTGGCAGCGGGGTGCGGGCACAAAGCCAGGCCACCTCCGGCCAGGTGTACTTTGACCGAAAGGCGTAGTCGTGACCGTGTTGGACGATGCCGGGGTCTCCTTCCACCGGCACCGACCAGGTGAAACCACTCTCCAGGCTGCGATCACGCCGCCCTACGACCGGTGAGTCGACGGTGACGCAGATGCCGGCGAACCCGGCCGTTTCGACCCGGTCGACGATGTCGCCCAGCCAGGCCCGGTCACCCATCGGGTAGACCTGGAAGAAATGCCGGCCCGGCGCGGTGGCAGCGACTTGCTCCCACGATGAACCGGTGAGGACCCCGCAGAAGGCAGAGATTCCCTCTGAACTGGCCGCCTCGGCCGCGGTCAGTGCGTCGCCGGGGTCGTAAAGACCGAGGGCGGCCACCGGGGCCAGGACAACGGGCAGGGCCATCGGCACCCCCAGGAAGGATGTCGAGGTGTCGACCCGGCTCACGTTCGCCAGCATGTGTGGAACCAGGGCGAGGCGATTCAGGGCCAGGACATTTCGGGACTTTGTGACGCCCTGCCCGGCACCGGCCGCGGCCCATTCGTACCTATCCGGGTCGAGCACCTCCCGAGCCCGGGCGATGACCTGGTCGATGGTCACCAGGTCGCCAGGCTCCGGTCGTTCGGTCAAGACCTCAGTAAACCACCGGGACCAGCCGGCCCTCACGGGCCGACCTCCCGATCGCTTCACAGATCTGGGCGCTCACCAGGCCGTCGAGACCGGACGCGTTCGGCTCCTCACCGGCCAAGACCGCCCGGGTGAAGGCGGCAAGGGAGAGGCGATGCGCCTCCGGGGCCGGGTAACGCGTGATCGTCTCACCGGATTCGGTGAGCACGCCGAGCTCGCCATCGCTGCGGGAACGGGTGAAGCTACGTCCCACCACCCGGCCGTGGCTGCCGTAGATGACGATGTCGTTGAGCGGGTCACGCAGGGTCTCGTTGGCGTTGTATTGGACGAGAGCGCCGTTCTGGAAACGGAGCTGGATCAGGGCGAGCATCTCGACCTCGCCTGACCCGGGGTCGTGGTCGAACATCGCCATCACTTCGGCGGGATCAGAGCCGAGCAGGACTCTGAGGAAATCGAGCCCGTGCACCCCGACGTTGTGCACCGTGCCCAGCCCGGCGATCTCGGGGTCGGCCCGCCAGTTCGTGTAATGGCGAGGCCCGGAGGCGACCTGGAGCTGGACCACCCTCACCTCACCGATGACGCCGTCGGCGATGATTTGGCTCACGTCGCGAACCCAGGGCAGATGTCGGTTGTGGAAGTTGACTCCGAGGGCCACCCCGGAATCGGCGCACGCCTCCACTGCTCGTCGAGCGCCGCCGACGTCGATGGCCAACGGCTTGTCACATAGAACGTGCTTGCCCGCCCGAGCCGCGGCCACGACCTGATCGGCGTGGAACACGTTCGGGGTTGCGATGAACACCGCCTCGACCCCGGGGTTGGCCAGCATCTCGCCGTAATCGACATAGGCGAAGCGGGCGCCGAACTCGGCGGCGAAGGCCTCCGCCCGCCCCCGGTCCCTACTGACTCCCGCGACGAGATCACACTCGGGCTCCGCCACCATGGCCGGTGCCATCGTGGTCTTGACGATGTCGCCGATCCCGATGACCCCCCAGCCCAGGGTGCCGGTCATGCGCCCACCACCCGCCCCGGGTTGCTGATGAGGATCGCGGTCTTCTCGGTTTCGGAAAGCTCGGGGAGCCCGTTCACCCAATTGACCGGGTCGTGGAGAAACATCGGTGCCGGGTAGTCGGTGCCGAGGACGACACGATCGATGCCCACTGTGTCGATCAGATAGCGAAGCGCGGGCCCGCTGTAGGTGCAGCAGTCGTAGATGAAGCGACTAGATATTCACTCGGCGGCATGGCCTGGGAGCACCCGTCGTTCTTCCCGAAGGGCGGGATGAACCCGCTGCCCGATTCGCCTTCCAGCGCCCCGGCCACCTTGTCCATCCGGGCGATACCGAAGCTGGTGTAGCCCCCACCATGCGCCAGATACGGCTGAAGATCGGGGAAGCGATCGAGGATCCCGCTGAAGACGAGGGTGGCATAGACCAGGGTCCGCTCGGTGAGGTTGCCCACCGCGTTGCCCAGCTTGTAGCGACTGATGCGGTGGTTCACCACCGTGTCACCACCCTGATGGAAGAACACCAGGGCTCCAAGCTCCTCGGCCGCGGCGAAGAAGGGAAGGAACTCGGGCTCGTCATAGGTCCGCCCGGCGACATGATCGCTGATGATCACCCCGCGGAAGCCGAGATCAGACATGGCTCGCTCCATCTCGGTGATGGCGCTCGGAGGGTCCTGCATGGGGAGAGTGGCCAACCCGGTGAATCGGGTCGGGTGGGCTTCAGTCATCTCCTTGATCTCGTCGTTGCACTCTCGGGCGATGCGTCTGGTCACCTCGAGCTCGTTCCCGTACTGGTAGAAGCCGACGGTCGGAGTGACCAGTTGTCGTTCTATCCCCAGGGTGTCCATCTCGATGAGACGCTCATCCAGGCCCTTGTCGAACCCTCCAAGCCCCAGCTCGCCGGCGACGTGGTCGAGGCCGTGCCATTCTCCCCGCTCCCGAATCGCCCTTTTGTAACGCTCCGGGGTGACATGGGCGTGCATGTCGATGACCGCCATGAATGCCCGATATTACATTATGCATTCTACCGAACAGCCGCGAGGTGGCCGATGCCCGACACGATGAAGCAGCGATTGAAGAATGGGGAGCGTCTGATCGTGTTCGCGATGGGACGCATGTTCAACCACAACATCGTCCGTTATCTGGGGATGAGTGGTGCCTTCGATGCCTTCTGGATCGATGTCGAGCATGGCGGCCTGACTACCGCCGATATCGAGGTCGCCGCCACCGCCGGCCAGGCTCACGGGCTGGAGTGCTTCGTACGGGTGCCGCCCACCGACTACGCCACCGTGACCCGTTGCTTCGAGAGCGGGGCGACGGGGGTGATGGCGGCTCAGATCCGGACCGCAGAACAGGCCGAGGAGTTCGTGCAGTGGGCCAAGTTCGCACCGAGGGGGAGGAGAGGGCTGAACCCTCTCGGCTTCGATGGCCGCTACGGGACGGTGCCGCTTGCCGAGTTCGCGGAGCGCGCCAACGACGAGACCTTTGTCGCCATCCAGATCGAGACCGCGCAAGCTGTGGACGAGGTGGACGGGATCGCCGCCGTCGAGGGAGTCGACCTCCTCTTTGTCGGTCCATCCGACTTGAGTCAGGCGGTCGGGGTCATCGGCGACTTCATGGGTGATGCTTCCTTGGAGGCAGTCGACAGGGTGGCCGCCGCCTGCTCAGCACACGGGAAGCAATGGGGGGCGGTCACCCCCACCACCGACTACGCAGCCTTGCTCATCGACAAGGGATGCACGCTGATCTCGCCGGTCAACGACGTGAAGCTCGTGACCGAGGGACTGTCGGCGATGAAGGAGAAGTACTCGCTCCTCTTTCCCTCCGCTCGCTAGCTTCCTGGCTCGATGGCTCCGGATCGCAACGGACCGCGCACAATCGACATCCACACCCATGTGATACCCCGCCGCCTCGCCGAATCGGCCGAGCGAGGGGAGGGTCGTCACGGCATCACCTTCGGGCGGGACCCTGGAGGGAGGATCACCGCTTCGGTCGGCGCGACCACCATGACCATCGCTTGGCCCAATCCTTTGGAGACACCCGCCGAGCGGCTCCAGGCGATGGACCAGATGCGGGTCGACATGCATGTCCTCTCGCTCAGCCCGCTTATGCATTGGTATGAGCTCGACGCAACTTCGGGGGCACAGATGGCGCGAGAAGCGAATGACGACCTGGCCGAGATGGTCGCCACCAACCCTGATCGGTTTGCCTGTCTCGCCTTCCTCCCGCTTCAGGACCCGGC
>JALDXM010000138.1:0-6249 GCA_032155085.1 Actinomycetota bacterium
ATCCGCGCCGCGGTCGTGGGGCCGCTGGATGTCCTGACCGCGGACTACAAGCGGCGGCTGGCGCTAGACACCATCCTGCTGGGCGCCTACCTGGTGCTGGGGATGACTGAGGAAGAGCTCTTCGCCCTGACCGCCCTGGAGCTGTCGTCCTACAGGGACCTGCCCCAGATCTGGTACCAGATGAACACCAAGTTCCGGGACGAGGCACGCCCCAAGTCCGGGTTGCTCAGGGTTCGTGAGTTCACCATGAAGGACGCCTACACCCTCGATATCGATCGGGCCGGTCTCGACGTGGGTTTCGAGAAGCATCGCGGGGCCTATCAGCGGATCTTCGCCCGCATGGGTCTAGACGCGGTCGGCGTCGAGGCATCTTCCGGCGCAATGGGCGGCTCGGAGTCGGTCGAGTTCATGGTTCGCAGCGACGCCGGGGAGGACTGGATAGTCACCTGCGCCAACTGCGACTACCGGGCCAACGTGGAGAGGGCCACCTCGGCCGCAGCCGCGGTGGACGATGGGGAGCGGGCCGCGCTGGACAGGTTTCCCACACCCGGGCTCAGAACCATCAAGGCTCTGGCCGAGGCTCACCCCGATACAGCCGCGCCGGACCGGCAGATCAAGACGCTGGTCTATTTGCTCGACGGGGAGCAGGTCCTGGTGCTGCTTCGTGGTGACCACAACCTCCAGGAACAGAAGCTGTTGGATGCCACAGCCGCGGTCGAAGCCCGTGCCGCCGAGCCCGAGGAGATCCGGGGCCTTCTGGGCGCCGACCCGGGCAGCTTGGGCGCGGTGGGTGTCGATGGCGTGAGGATTGTCGCCGACGAGGCGCTGCGGGGCCGATTCAACCTGGTCACCGGGGCCAACGAGGACGACTGGCACCACTCCGGTGTTGATGCCGAGCGGGACATCTCGGTCACCCAGTGGGCTGATTTGAGGGCCGTCGGCGCCGGTGAGCCTTGTCCGATGTGTGGCGGAGCCCTCGAGCTCTGGAAGGGGATCGAGGTCGGCCACATTTTCAAGTTGGGAACCCAGTACTCGGAGACGTTCGGTGTCTACGTCCAGGACGAGACGGGGGCGAGCCACCCGATCATCATGGGCTCGTATGGCATCGGGGTCGAGCGGGGGATGGCGGCCGTGGTCGAGGCCTCTCATGACGAGAAAGGCATCGTTTGGCCGGTGTCAGTCGCCCCCTACGAGGTCGTGATCACCGTGGTCAGGGCCGACGATCCAGCCACGATCGACGCCGCGGACAGGCTCTATGCGGAGCTTGTCCAGTCCGGGATCGAGGTGCTCCTCGATGATCGTGAGGAGCGTCCCGGGGTCAAGTTCGCCGATGCCGAGTTGATCGGGATCCCATACCGGGTGACGGTCGGCCCGAGGGGAGTCGCTGATGGTGTGGCCGAGTTGACCACACGGCGTGGGCTGAGCACCGAGGAGGCCAGTCTGGAAGGGCTATCCGGCGCTCTGGCCGAGAGCGTCTCCTCACAGCGGTTCGGGATCTGAGCCCGGCTGCACCATTCGAGCACGGCGTGGCCCTTCTGGGCTACGAGATCCAGCGGTAGATCCGCGCCTATACTTGCCCTGACAACAAGGACGCTTTGAACCAGGTGGGCGCCGTTGGCTCCCGCCTGAATTTTTGTCGCCCGGGGGTTCCGGGTGGCGATGGGAAAAGCCTGGAGCAGGGAATTTGACGACGACTGTGTCCGACATTTGGACCGTGGTGGAACCGTATCTCGCCGCCGAGCGGCTAGAGCTCGACGATGTCGAGCTGCTGGGCCGCGGGCCGGGAACCCTGCTTCGTGTCGTCGTCGATGGTGATGGCGTGAACATCGACCGGCTGGCCGATGTCTCCCGCGGGTTGTCCCGGCTTCTCGACAACGAGACCGACATGGACAGCGCATATCGCCTCGAGGTGACATCGCCCGGGCTGGAGAGGTCCCTCCGTCGGCCGGCCCATTACGCCAAGTCAGTCGGCCGTGAGGTCGTGGTCAAGATCGCAGACGGCGACCAGAAAAAGACCATTCGCGGCGTGATCACCGAGGTCGGCGACAACGACTTCACCGTGGAGGGCGAAGACGATGCTCAGGTCGTCGGATATGAAGACGTGCTCACCGCCAGGACCGTTTTCCGGTGGGAGAAAGCCCCCAAGCCAGGTCACTGAAGGAGAACCATGAAGCTCGACACGATGATGGAGGCAATCGAGGTACTCGCCCGCGAGCGGGGCGTGGCCGTCGACACCATCCTCGATGCCTTCGCCAACGCCCTGGTCGCGGCCTATAAGCGGAGCCCGGGAGCGGCGGAGGAGGCTCGGGTCACCATCGATCCCGACTCCGGTGAGGTGATCGTCTACGCCCAGGAGCTCGACGAGGACGGGAACGTCATCTCCGAGTGGGAGGACACGCCAGAGGGCGAGGCTTTTGGCCGAATCGCCGCACAGTCGTTCAAGCAGGTGATGCAGCACAAGCTCCGTGAGGCCAAGCGAGAGCACGTCTTCGAGATGTACGAAGGACGGGAAGGTGATCTCGTCACCGGGCTCGTCCAGCAGGTCGACTACCGGTCGGTCATCCTCGACCTGGGCGACGCCGAAGCGATCCTGCCCGGATCGGAGCGCATCCCATTCGAGCGACTCGAGCGCGGGAATCGGGTGAAGGCCCTGATCCTGGAGGTCAGAAACGAGGTCAAGGGGGCCCAGATCGTGGTGTCCCGGAGCCACCCCGACCTGGTTCGGCGTCTCCTCGAGCTGGAGGTGCCCGAGCTGACCGATGGCACGGTCGAGATCGTGAACATCGCCCGAGAGCCAGGTCACCGCACCAAGATCGCGGTCATCTCCCACGATCCCAATGTCGATCCCAAGGGCGCCTGTGTGGGGGCGCGGGGGTCGCGGGTCCGCCAGGTGGTCAACGAGCTGCGGGGGGAGAAGGTCGACGTGGTTCAGTGGCGGGACGACATCGGGCAGTTCATCGCGGAGGCGCTCGGCCCGGCCAAGGTCAAGGAAGTCCACATCGACGAGGAGACCAAGACCGCCGACGTCGTCGTTTCAGAGCACCAGCTCTCACTTGCCATAGGCAAGGAGGGTCAGAACGCCCGGCTGGCAGCACGTCTCTCTGGTTACAAGGTGGACATACGGTCTGACAACGAAGGCGTCGAGGCCGAACCGGCCGTCGTCGAGGAAGCTCCATCCGGCGAGGAAGCCCCGTCCGCAGAAGACGCGGCTGCCGAGACGCCCGTGACCGACGAGGCCGTGGCTGTCGAAGAGACGTCTGAGGAGGCAGCGCCGACCTCAGAGGAGGAATGAGAGTGGTCGAAGGGCTTTCCCACTCGGGGGGATACAAGGGGGGTCGTCCCCCCTTGGGCATAACGAGAGCGAATAGAGGAACTGCGACGTGAGGGTTTACGAGTTGGCCAGGGACCTTGGGGTGGATTCGAAGGATCTGCTCCTGCAGGCCCAGGATCTCGGCATAGAAGTGAAGACCGCCTCCTCGGGGCTCGACGACGAGTCGGCCGAGTTGTTACGCCTCGCCGTGGCCGGCGACGAGTCGGAGACCACCGAGACGACGGAGGCTGACGCCGAAGCAGCCACGCCTGCCTCCGATGCCGAGTCTGAGCCAGAGCCCGAACCGGTGGCCGAGCCCGAGCCGGAGCTGGACATCGTGTCCATCCCGTCCGGTGCCAGTGTGACCGTTTTCGCCGAGGCGCTCGGGGTGGCCCCCAAGGACGTTGTGGGCCGTCTCTTGGAGATGGGCCAGCCGGTTGGGGCCGGCCAGACCATGCCGCCCGAATTGATCGATCAGGTGGCCGAGGGATTCGGGTTCATCGTCGACGTCGAGGCGCCGCCACCACCTCCTTCGGTCGCGGAGCGCCCGGTGTTCGAGGACGACGCAGACGAGCTTGCGCCCCGTCCGCCGGTGGTGACGGTCATGGGTCATGTCGACCATGGCAAGACGACCCTCCTCGACACGATCCGCAAGACCAGCGTTGTGGAGGGAGAGCAGGGTGGGATCACCCAGCACATCGGCGCCTATCAGGTCGACGTCAACGGCCACCCCATTACTTTCATCGACACCCCGGGCCACGAAGCGTTCACCTCGTTGCGCGCCCGCGGGGCGAACATCACCGACATCGTCGTCCTGGTGGTGGCGGCCAACGACGGTGTCATGCCGCAGACGATCGAGGCCGTTTCTCACGCCAAGGCGGCCGAAGTCAAGATGATCGTTGCGGTGAACAAGGTCGACCTGCCTGGGGCGGACCCGCTTCGGGTGAGGACCGAGCTCACCGAGCACGGAGTGATCACCGAGGAGCTGGGGGGCGATGTCCCCAGCGTCGAGGTCTCTGCTCTCAACGGTCAGGGTGTCGACGAGCTGCTCGAGGTGGTCGACCTGATCGCGCAGCTCGAGGAGTACAAGGCCAACCCCAAGGCCGAGGCCTCGGGGGTCGTGGTCGAGGCCCAGCTCGAGCGTGGCAAGGGGGCAGTGGCGTCTGTCATCGTCCAGCGTGGGACTCTGCACACGGGTGACCCTTTCGTCGCCGGCGCAGCTTCAGGCCGGGTCCGTGCTCTCATGGACGAGAACGGTCAGCAGTTGAAGGAGGCAGGCCCGTCCACCCCGGTGCAGATCATGGGGTGGGATGAAGTGCCCTCGGCCGGAGACTTCTTCACTGTCGTCGAAAGTGACCGGGAGGCGCGGCGCATCGCATCCGAGCGCGAAGAGGAGCTCCGTGCTGTCAGCCAGGCCATGCCGTCTGCGCGTGACCGTTTGCAGGGCCTGCTCGAGCAGCTCAGGAGCGAGGACGCCACCCTGAATGTCATCGTCAAGGCCGACGCGCACGGATCACTGGAGGCCTTGCGTGACTCCATCGCCAAGATCGAACGCGAGGGCGGGAAGATCCAGGTCATCCATGGCGCAGTGGGTGGGATCAACGAGAACGACGTCGCTCTCGCCGAAGTGACCGAGTCGGTCATCGTCGGTTTCAACGTTCGGCCCGAGCCCAAGGCACGCAAGGCGGCCGAGGAAGCCGGAGTCGAGATCCGCACCTACGGGATCATCTATGAGCTGCTCGACGAGATCGAACAGCTTCTCGTCGGCCAGCTCGCCCCTGAGGAGCAGGAGCAGGTGCTGGGCACAGCTGAAGTGAGGGCAACCTTCAAGGTCCCGCGGATCGGCACCGTTGCCGGTTGCTATGTGATCGAGGGCGTCGTCCAGCGTGGCGCCAGGGCTCGTCTCATCCGGGATGGCGTGGTCATCCACGACGGTTCCATTGGCTCGCTGAGGCGGTTCAAGGATGACGTGCGCGAGGTCGCTGCCGGCTTCGAGTGCGGTATCGGCCTCGAGGGCTACAACGACGTCAAGGAAGGCGACAGCATCGAGGCATACTTGATCCGCGAGGTCGCCCGAACCTGATGCTCACCGCCTGATGCGGGCTGCGGCCTTGCGGGTCGAGCTCCATCTGCCCACCCCACAGTCGCTCAAGGAGAAGCGGGCCCTGCTCCGGCCGGTCATCGAGGGAATGCGGCGTCTGGGCTCCTACAGCGTCGCCGAAGTCGGCCATCACGACACCTGGCAGCGTGCTGCCATCGGTGTGGCCATCGTTGCCCCCGACAGCGAGGGACTCGCCCAGCAGGTGTCGAAGCTGCATCGCTACCTTGAGAGCCGACTCGAGGTCGAAGTCCTCGACGTCTTCATGAGCGAGCTGGAGGATCCCGAGTGAGAGATGCCAGTCCCCGGATGCTCAAGGTCAACTCCACGCTGCGTGAGGTGCTGGCCGAGGAGGTCGAGCGCATGAGCGACTCCCGTCTCGACATGGTGTCGATCACCGGGGTCGAGACCAGCCCCAACCTGCGCCATGCCGTGGTCTATATCGACGTGCTGGGCAACGACGCCAGTGATTCCCTGACCGCGTTGCAGCACGCTTCACATCGGCTGCAATCCGTCATCGCCCGCCAGGTCAGGATGAAGTACACGCCTGTCCTGGAGTTCGCCGTCGACCCGGGCGTTTCCGGGGGCGAGCGCATAGATGCCATCCTTCGCTCCCTGCACGAAGAGGAATGAATCCGGGATGATCGATCGCCAGCTATTGGAGAAGGCCGCGGCTGCCATCGCGGGCAGCCAGGATCTTGCCCTGGCCTGCCACGTCGGCCCCGACGGTGACGCACTCGGTTCGATGCTCGGCTTCGGCCTAGCGGCCCGCGACGCCGGCAAGAACGTCGTGGCCGGATTCGGCTCTCCCTTCTTCGTGCCTGCCAGCCTGTCCTTCCTG
>JALDXM010000139.1:0-6229 GCA_032155085.1 Actinomycetota bacterium
GGGCAGATCAATGGAACTACCCCGATTACACCGGTGATCTCGATGGCTTCGTGACGGCCCTGGAGCGGCTCGACGAGGCATGTGGAGAGCTGGGCAGAGATCGCGCCGAGATCGAGGTCTCCGCCCAATTCCGCTACCCGGGAGATCCGGTCGAGACCGCCGACCGCGTGGCGGCCTTTCGCGAGTCCGGGGCCGAGCACGTCCTCATCAGCTTCATGCCCCCGACTGGCGTAGATCTCCCCTCACGGGTGGCGGCGACGCTCGACGGAACCGCTTGAGCAGGTACCTGATCCCGATTGGGGGGGAAAGGCTTCCCCGTCGCATCACGCAGCTCATCATCGGGCTGGTGCTTTTCGGCCTGGGCATCGGCCTGATGCTTCAGTCGGGTCTCGGTGTCCCGCCCTGGGATGTGCTGCATCAGGGCCTGGCACGTCAGTTCGGGCTGACCGTCGGCATCTGGTCGATCATCGTTTCGTTGGCGGTGTTGTTGCTCTGGCTGCCGCTCAAGCAGCCATACGGGATCGGGACGTTGCTCAACGCCATCATCATCGGTGTCATCATCGACCTGACCGGCTTGATCATCCCGGTGGCGACGACCACCGGCGTGGCCTGGGCCATGATGCTTTCGGGTGTTCTCGCCGTGGGCATCGCGTCAGGGCTCTACATCGGCGCCAATCTCGGTCCCGGGCCGCGTGACGGGCTGATGACAGGAATTGCCCGCAGGGGACCATCCATCAGGTTGACCCGTGCAGTGATCGAGATAACCGTTCTGACCCTGGGGTGGATCCTGGGTGGCACCTTCGGACTGGGGACGATCATTTTCGCCCTTGCCATCGGACCGTTGGTCCAGTTCTTCTTGCCTCGCTGGGACATCTCCCCGCACCCAATCGGCGACGCCTGGGAGCATCTCGACCGCTGACCCACCCAAATTGGGACCGAAACATGTCATATATGACACGAAATCGTCTCAATTTGCCGATAGCCAGTACCGTGTCGGGCAGTGAGTGCGCTTTGGGAGGGGGCCGGCACAGCTGCCGGCGTGGCTGGTCATGACTCGAGGCCAACCGTCTTCATTTCGTCGACCTTGGGCGAGCTCAGGTCCGAGCGTGAGGCGGCCAAGTCGGCGATCAAGACCCTTCGTCTTCGCCCCGCCGGCGTGGACCTCGGCACCAATGGCCGGTCGACCCGGGTCGAGGGGTCCGACATCTTTGTCGGCATCTACTGGCAGTCTCTGGGCTCGTTCGCCGATGAGGGAGCCGACCTGGAGCGTGACTACGACAACAGCTCCGGGATCCCGGCGCTCGTCTACGTCAAGGAGCCGGCCACCGACCGCGAAGATGGGCTGATCCGGCTCCTCGAGAGGATGCGGGCCGAGGAGCGGGTGGCGATCCGCACCTTCGAGTCCCCCGGCGAGCTGGCGGAGATGCTGGTGGACGATCTCCCGTCGATCATGGCGGAACGGCTGATCGATCCCGACCCTGAACCCGGGTCTTTGCCCCTCGGAACCCTCACCTTCATGTTTGGCGATCTGGCCGGGTCCACGTCCCTGGTCGGACAACTCGGTGACGGATATGCCGAGGTGCTCGGCGCCTATCACCGCGTCGTCGCCGAGGCGACAATGCGCCATGGGGGCACCGTGGTCGACCTCGAGGGCGAGCGTCTCTTCTCCGTCTTCACCGATCCATTCCAGGCAGTGAGCGCCACCGTCGAGATCCAGAAGGAGCTCGCGAACAGGGAATGGCCCCAGTCGCTCCCGGTGCTGGCGCGCCTCGGGCTTCACACCGGGACCGCCAGGATCGGGTCCGGTGGCTATGTGGGCCTCGACGTGCACCGCGCATCGCGCGTTTCCTCGTCAGCCCACGGGGGGCAGATCATTGTTTCAGCCACGGTGCGGGAATTGGTCGAAGGACAGGTCGAAGATGCGGGCTGGGAGCTGCGCGAGCTGGGCTCCTTCGCCTTGAAGGGCCTTTCCCGGTCGGAGAAGCTGTTCCAGGTGGTCGCTCCCGGGATCAAGGCCGACTTCCCTTCGCCGCGCGCCCGGTCGACGAGCCGCATCCGGCTTCCGGCCCCTCAGCACACCCTCGTAGGGCGCGACGTCGAGCTGTCCGACCTGCTGGCCATGCTGGGTCGGCCGGAGGTCCGGCTGGCCACCATTGTCGGCGCGGGCGGCGTGGGCAAGACCCGGCTCGCCCTCGAGGTCGCACAGGAAGCGTCGGCCTCCTTTCCCGACGGCGTTTACTTCGTCAACCTGGCGCCGGTCACGGAGCCATCCCAGGTGCTGCTCGCAGTCGGCGACGCGGCAGGGCTCCCTATCGAGGGCGACGCCCTCGACGCGCTCTCGAGTGAGTTCCAGGACCAGCAGGTCCTGCTGGTCTTGGACAACTTCGAGCAGGTGGCGGATGGTGGCCGTCTCGTAGCCGATCTCCTCGCTCGAAGCCCCGGCTTGAAAGTGCTCGCCACCAGTCGTGTCCCGTTGCGCATCATGAGCGAGCACGAGTACGCCCTCGAGCCTCTCAGCCTGCCCCCGAGTGGAGCTGATCAGGTCGACTCGATCTCTGCGTCCGCCGCCGTGCGGCTCTTCATGGATCGCGCCCTGTCGGTGTTGCCAGGGTTTTCGATCGATGAGGAGAACGCCTCACCGGTGGCATCGATCGTCAGCAAGGTAGACGGACTGCCGCTGGCCATCGAGCTGGCGGCAGCCCGGCTCCGGATGCTCACCCCCAAGGCACTCTCCGAGCGTCTTGGCCGATCACTCGACGCCCTGGGCAGCGGTGCTGCCGACGTTCCCAGCCGTCAGAAGACCTTGGATGCCGCCATCGACTGGAGCTACCAGTTGCTTACCCGGGAAGAGCAAGAGCTGTTCCGCCGGCTCTGCGTGTTCCAGGGCGGCTTCACCGTGGAGTCGGCCCAGGAGGTCGCCGTCGAGGAAGGTGACGTCGTCGACCAGCTGATGGGCCTGGTGGAGAACAGCCTGGTCCTGTCTGCCCAGGGTGGTGACGGCCGCCTTCGCATGCTCGCCCCGATCCGAGAGTTCGGTCTGCGCCGGCTGGTCGAGTCCGGGGATCACGACCGTATGAAAGATCGCCACGCCGACTATTACGTGCGCCTGGCCGAGGCTGCTCACGGAGATCTGCGGGGCGTGAAGCAGGCTGCAACCGTGGAGCGCATCGCCGCGGAATGGAACAACATCGACGTCGCCGCCGACTGGATGATGAAGCGCGGAGACGACGCCGCCCTGGTGAGACTGGCGCATGGTCTCTGGGTCTATCTGTGGGTCGACAACCACATCAAGGACGGGGCCCGATATCTCGACGCGGTGGCCTCACCGGATGCCCTCGAGGACGTCCTCGCCGGCAGATACTGGTTCCTCCGAGGCGGGATTGCCTACGAAATGGGCGACTACGAGCTGTCCCGGCCTTCGATCGATCGGGCGCTTTCCATCGTCGAGGCCAACGGGGACATCGACGCCCACAACTGGTGCGAATTCGTGTCGACTCTGTTATTGCCGTTGACCGGAGAAGACCCCGCCGAGTTGAAGAGAAGACTCGAGGTGTCCTTGGCCCGCTTCCGCGGATTCGACGATCGGTGGGGTGAGGGCTACGCGCTGATCGCCCTCGGGATTCTCGCCGGCTCGAGTGGTGATGGTGAGGCCGCCGAAGCCCATCAGCTGGCGACCCGCGAGATAGGCGTCCAACTGGGCAACGGGGCGATGATCGGCCTGGCCGAGGCGCAGCTCGGCTTCACCTTCATCTCGAGCGGCCGGATGGACCTGGCCCGGGAGGCTCTGCGTCGCTCGTTCGACCTGTTCAGGGAGATGAACTATCGGGAGGGGCTTTGTTATGCCCTCGAGGCGACGGCGTCCATGGCCTTCACCGAGGGGCAGGCCGAGATGGGCATGATCGCTCTCGGCGCCGGCGAGGAGGTGCGGGAACGAATCGGGCTACACCCCTGGCCGCTGATCATGTGGCTGTTCGATGCCCTTGCCTCGATGGCCGACGCCCTCGAAGACCCCGCCCTCCAAGCAGCGAGACGCAACGGCCGCCAGATGAATCCCTTCGATGCCGCCGAATTGGTGTTGGAGGCCTCGCCGGTCCTCGCCTAGTGATGGCCTCACATGGTGGCGATAGCGGCGTTTGACAAAGAGGGCCCGTAGCTGGCCTTGATTTGGAGCTTCCGCTCCAAAGCCTCGATGACGGCCGAGGCGAAGTCGACCTCATGGATAGCACCGGCACTTCCGAGACCGCCGGGGCTGAAGACATTGGCCTCCATCATCTTGTCGCCGACGATGTCGAGGCCGACCAGGAACATCCCGTCCTCGATCAACTTGGGGCGGGCGAGGCGGACGACCTCGAGGATCTCATCGGTGATCTTGACCTTTTCGGCCTTGCCCCCGACGTGCATATTGGATCGGACATCATCACCCTCGTTGACCCTCCGGAAAGCTGCTACCTTCCCGTCTACCTCGAGCGGTCGGCCGTTCATCACGAAGAGACGGATGTCTCCCTTCTCTGCGTCGCTCAGGAACTCCTGAACCACCACATAGCCATCCCGGGCAATCGTCTCGATGATCTGGTTGAGGTTCTGGCCTTTCTTGCCGGTGACCAGGAAGACCCCCTGACCACCAGAGCCCTGCAGCGGCTTGAGCACGGCCCGGCCACCCATGTCGGCGACGAAGCTCTTGATGTCTTCCTCGTTGCGGGAGATGAGGGTCCGGGGACGAACTTCCTCCGGAAAGTGCTGGAAGTAGGTCTTGTTGATCGCATTGGCGAGATGGCTCGGGTCGTTCACGACCAGCACTCCGGCCGCTGCTGCGAGCTGCCCGAAGAGGACTCCTGATGTCTGTGCCCAGGGCCGGTCGATGGCGTCGTCGGACGGGTCGTTCCGGAGCATCAGGACGTCGAGGTCGTCGATGACGATCGTCTCGGGCTGAATGTCCTCGCTCTGGACGTCCTCCAAGAAGGCCTTCAGCGACCGATAGGTCTTGTCGTGGGGTGCCCGCGCCCGCGCCGTCACCTGCCCGGTATCGGAGTGAGCCAGGTCACCGACTCCCATCAGCCAAACCTCATGACCCCGCTTGCGCGCGGCGAGCGCCAGCCGGGTCGTGCTGTACTCCGACTTCTCCGTCGCAACGTCGTTCACGACCAACCCAAGTCTCATGCCGCTATACCTACCAGTTCGAGGACACCGGCGCCGTCATGGATCCTGGCGAGCTGCTCGGCTGCCTCGTCCGTGTCCAGGAAACGAGGCCGGAGCGGCGGATCGACCAGTACCTTGCGATCGAGCAGGTCGGTGATCAAAGGGCCGTCGGCGAGTGAGATCTTGCCGACGAGCAAAGCATCGAGGTCGCCCCCGGCCTGGATGAACGTCAGCAGACGTGTGATGCCACCCAGATAGAGGGCGTCCTTGGTCATCCCCCCAGAGCGGTGAGCCCTCATCGTGGTGTTGAAGGCTCGATTCCTCCCCGCCCCTAGGGAGTTCAGGAGCTCATAGGTCTGCGAGAAGCTGTCGCTTTGGCTCACCGATTGTGCCGCCACCACCCGCAGGGCGAAGGCTCTCAACCTCTTGGGCCGAAGCCCGCCACCGAGATACTCGGCCAGCACTCCGAGCGCTTCCTGGGTCTCCTCGTATCCATCCAGGCCGAGAGACAGCATCCGGATGGGTTGGACGCTCCCGTTCACGTAGGTGAGGACATGGACCCCGATCTCGTGATGCAGCAACTGCACGACGCGGTCCGACGAGATCGAAGTGTCCGTGCTGATGAAGAGATCGCCGTTCTCCACCATGACCCCGGCGGCCAACTCGCTGACATGGACCAGGGTGGCCAGCTCGGGAAACGCCTGCCGATAGTGATCCAGTTCGACCGTCGCCATGCCGGCAAGTTCGTGAGCGTGGACGTAGCCCTCAGCCGGAGGCCCTGGGGGCACTTCCTCGAGGACCCGCTGGGCGAGCTCCAGCAGCGTCTGATCGACGTGCCCCCACTTTTCGATCGCCGCGAGGAGGAACCGGTCGGTGTTCCTTGCCGCGAGGAGCTCGATCCTCCGCTCCAGATCGCGATGCATCCCACGGATCATGTGGACCAGGACGGGATCGGTCGCCTCCTCGGGGTTGACCTGCTCCAGCTCGACTCCGAGGGCGGTCAGGTCCGGCAGCTCCCGATAGGCAAACTCGGGCTCGACGACCCGCCTCTCGAAGAAGGCCTGCTTCTGCTCCGGGACGTTGATCGGGGTGA
>JALDXM010000140.1:0-6216 GCA_032155085.1 Actinomycetota bacterium
CGGGCCGCACTTTTCAATATCACGAGGGCTCGGTCGCCCATTCCGACCTGATCGGGCAGGAGGACGGCAGCTGGATCGTGTCTTCGACCGGGGCGCATCTCCTCTTGTTGCGACCGCGGCTGGCCGACTTCGTCCTCAAGATGAAGCGGGGGGCCCAGGTGGTCTATCCGAAGGATCTGGGCCCGATCCTGGTCTATGCCGATATCGGCCCAGGGATGACTGTTCTCGAGGCGGGGTCGGGGTCAGGCGCCCTGACCATCGGCCTCAGCAGGGCGGTCGGCGCCGACGGCCGGGTCGTCAGTGTCGAGTTGCGGGAGGACCATGCCTCCCACGCCCGGAAGGCTGTGGGCCGCTGGTATGGCGAGCTCCCGGCGAATGTCGAGATGAGGGTCGGGGACGTCGTCGACGTTGTCGAAGACGTCGCGCCGGAGCGCATCGTCCTCGACCTTCCCGAGCCCTGGCACGTGGTCGAGGCCGCGGCGGAGAAACAACCCGGTGGGGGAGTCCTCGCCGCCTACTTGCCCACGGTGATTCAAGTGCAGGCCCTCGTCGAGAAGGCCAGGGAGACGGGAAGGTTCGCCGAGATCGAAGTGAAGGAATTCCTGGCCCGTGAGTGGAACGTCAGCGGGCGATCGGTCCGACCCGAGCACAACATGGTGGGGCACACCGGGTTCCTCATCTTCATGAGGAAAACGGCCGAGAAGCCACACATCTGACGGTTCTTCCTCAAGTCGCGCGACCGGGGCGCCGACGCTATTTAGGCGGGATCCGGTGGCATCATCGGCATCGGATCGGCTCTGTTGACAACCCGGGGAACAACAGAGACCGATTCGTATACTGCTAAACAAGGCGACCAAGGCCAGGAGGAAGCCCGTGGACGAAGGACGGAGAGCGGACGACGCCACACAGTTGCGTGGTGTTGTCGCTGCCCTCGAAGAGGAGATCGCCGTCCTGCGTCGTCGGGTCCGGGACGCTCCGGCTCGGGTCGAGGAGCTCGAGAACGAGCTGACCCGGATGAGGGAGAGGCTCGATCGGGCCATGGCCCAGAACGACAAGCTCTCCGCCGTACTCGAGGAGGCCAGAGAGCAGCTCGGCGTCCTGCGTGAAGAGGTCGAGAAGCTGACCTCTCCGCCCAACAATTTCGGCACCGTCCTCCAGGTCAACGACGACGGAACCCTCGACATCATGACGGGCAGCCGCAAGCTTCGGGTGGCGGCCCAGCCCAACGTCGAGGTGAAGAAACTCCTGGTCGGTCAGGAAGTGCTGCTCAACGAGGCGTTCAACGTCATCGACATCCGTCATTTCGAGCCAGCCGGAGACGTGCTGAGGGTTCGCGAGGTCCTCACAGATGGGAGGGTCGTCGTCTTCGCCCACGCCGACGAGGAGAGAGTCCTCCAACGCTCGGAGACCATGATCGACGTCAAGCTCCGGCCCGGTGACTACGTCCGGATCGACACCAAGACGGGTCTGATCCTGGAGAAGATGGAGCGGCCCGAGGTCGAGGAGTTGGTGCTCGAAGAGGTGCCGGACATCACCTACGAGGACGTCGGCGGGTTGGCAGACCAGATCGAGCAGATCCGCGACACAGTCGAGCTCCCCTACATGCACAAGGACCTCTTCCGGGAGTACGAGCTCGACCCACCCAAGGGCATCCTCCTCTACGGGCCCCCGGGATGTGGCAAGACCCTGATCGCCAAGGCCGTGGCAAACAGTCTCGCCAAGAAGGTGTCGGAGCGGACTGGCAGCCCCGACGTCCGCTCCTACTTCCTCAACATCAAGGGCCCTGAGCTGCTCAACAAGTGGGTCGGCGAGACCGAGCGCCAGATCAGGCTCATTTTTCAGAGGGCCAAGGAGAAGTCCGACGAAGGCGTGCCTGTCATCGTGTTCTTCGACGAGATGGACTCTTTGTTCCGCACCAGGGGAACCGGGATCAGTTCCGACGTCGAGTCGACCATCGTTCCCCAGCTCCTTTCCGAGCTCGATGGAGTCGAGTCGTTGAAGAACGTCGTCGTCATCGGCGCCTCCAACCGTGAGGACTTGATCGACCCGGCAATCCTGAGACCGGGCCGCCTCGACGTGAAGATCAGGATCAACCGCCCCGACACCCAGGCCGCACGTGAGATCTTTCGCATCTACATCAGCGACGAGACACCACTCGACCCAGACGCCTTGGGCGAACATGGCGGGGACAAGGCCAAGGTCATCGACAGCTACATCGAGGCCACCGTGGAGGCGATGTACTCCGAGTCGGATGAGAACCGGTTCCTCGAGGTCACGTACGCCTCAGGTGATCGCGAGGTGCTCTACTTCAAGGACTTCGCTTCGGGCGCGATGATCGAGAACATCGTCAGACGTGCGAAGAAAGACGCCATCAAGAGGCAGATCGCCGGCGGGGAGCCGGGGGTACGCCTCTCCGACCTGACCGATGCCATCAAACAGGAGTTCCGGGAGCAGGAAGACCTGCCCAACACCACCAACCCCGACGACTGGGCCAGGGTCTCCGGCAAGAAGGGGGAGCGGATCGTTCACGTCCGCACCCTCGTCGATGGTGACGACGAGAGTCGATTGATCGAGAAGGTCTCCGCGGGTCAATACCTCTGATGGCCATCCACAAGGTGCTCGGCACCGAGACCGAGTACGGGATCGTGGTCAGGGGGGACATCGGATTCAATCCCGCAGTGGCCTCATCCCTGGTCGTGAACAGCTATCCCGGCGACCGAGTCAAGGTCCAGTGGTCGTACGAAGAAGAATCGCCAGGTCGCGACGCCCGCGGCTTCGGACACGACACGTTTGGCGTCGTCGATCCGGAAGGGGCGGTTGTGAATTCGGTGCTGGCCAATGGCGCCCGGCTCTACGTGGATCATGCCCATCCCGAATATTCGGCACCCGAGTGCTACGACCCCCTCGAGGCGGCCCTCTACGACAAGGTCGGCGAGGTGGTCATGCACTCCGCCGGACGTGCAGCCAGCGAGGTCGCAGGCAAGCGGGTCTCCCTCTATAAGAACAACTCAGACGGGAAGGGCAACTCCTACGGGGCACACGAGAACTATCTGCTTTCCCGGGAGACCCCCTTCGGAGACGTCATCCGGTTCGCCACCACGTTTCTGGTCACCCGTCAGATCTTCACCGGCGCAGGCAAGGTCGGGTCCGAGAACGATCGGCCGGATGTCGGGTTCCAGCTGACCCAGAGGGCAGACTTCTTCGAGGAGGAGGTTGGTCTCGAGACGACCTTGAAACGCCCGATCATCAACACCCGGGATGAGCCTCACGGAGACCCTTCCAAGTACCGGAGACTCCACGTGATCATCGGGGACGCCAATCTCTCCGAGTACCAGAATTTCCTGAAGATCGGGTCGACGGCGCTGATGCTGGCCGCCCTCGAAGATGGGGCCCTTCCCGACCCGCTTGACCTGAACGATCCCGTGGAATCGTGCTGGCAGGTGAGCCACGACATCGGCCTCAGCCGCCCGCTCGAACTGGACGGGGGAGGAACAGCGACTGCTCTGGAGCTACAGGGCCGCTACCTGGAATGGCTTACCAAATACGTCGAGAAAGAGCTGGACGACCCGGTGTGGGACAAGGTGATCCGGGAGTGGGAACGAACCCTCGAGCTCCTCGCCACCAATCCGGAAGCCCTCGCCGACACGCTCGACTGGGCGGCCAAGAAAAGGTTGTTCGACGGATATATCGAGCGGGATGGTCTCAGCTGGGAAGACCCGAAATTGCGCGCTCTCGACCTCCAGTACCACGACGTCGACCCCGAGAAAGGCCTCTATCACCGAATGGTGGCCAAGGGGGCGATGCGCCGGCTCTTCGAGGATGCCGAGATCGAGACAGGGACGATGACCCCGCCCAGCCGAACGCGCGCCTACTTCAGGGGGCGCTGTGTCACGGAGTTCTCCAGCTCATTGGTCGCTGCCAACTGGGATTCCCTGGTCTTCGACACCGGCGAATCGCACCTCAAGCGGGTTCCTATGATGGAGCCACTTCGTGGCGGCGCCGACCTCGTCGGGGCCATGATCGACGAAGCCGAAGACGCAGCCGACCTTCTGCGCCGCTTAGGAGGATGAAACTGGATGTCCGATAGAGAACGGTCCCGATCCAGGGACCAGGAAAACGAAAAATCCGAGGATCAGCCCGCCGCCAGGACCGAGAGCGAGGCCGACCTCGAGGCGCTGGACGATTTGCTCGATGAGATCGACGAGGTGCTGGAAGAGAACGCCGAAGAGTTCGTGAAGAACTACGTCCAGAAGGGTGGGGAGTGATCGGACCCATTGGCCCGTTGCCGATGGATGCACCGAGCCCTGGATCCTCCTTCACGGACCTGCTCGACTCTCTCGGCGCCAAGCCGATCCTGAACATCCCGGCCGGAGAGAAGGCCCCCTCGGCGCCGGAAGGGACCACCGTCCTCGCCATGCGCTACGAGGGTGGAGTAGTGATGGCTGGTGATCGGCGGGCCACCGAGGGCAACCTCGTCGCTCACCGTCGGATACGAAAGGTGTTCCAAGCGGATAAATATTCGGCGGTGGCCATCGCCGGTGTTGCCGGCATCGCTATCGAGATGGTTCGCCTGTTCCAGGTCGAGTTGGAGCACTACGAGAAGATCGAAGGAGTTCGTCTTTCTCTCGAGGGTCAGGCCTCGTTTCTCGCCCGTCTGGTCAGGGGCCAGCTGCCCATGGCCTTCCAGGGGCTCATCGTGGTGCCAATGTTCGCCGGTTACGACGACCGTGAGTCACGGGGACGGCTGTACAGCTATGACGCGGTGGGCGGTCGATACGAAGAGATCGACTTCGGGAGCACCGGGTCGGGATCGAGGCTGGCCAAGTCCTATCTCAGGACGGTGTACAGGGACGACATGAGCGCCGACGAGGCCTCGGACATGGCGGTCCGGGCTCTCGTCGCCGCCTCCCAGGAGGACACCGCCACCGGCGGGCCTGACCTGAGACGGGGGATCTACCCGACCGTCCTTCGCATCTCGGAGGGAGGCGTGGAGGAGTTGCCCGACGAGGCGATCGCACCCTTGGCCGAAGCGGCAGTGGACCAGATCCTGTGATCCCCTACGTCCCACCCGAGCAACAGGTCCGGGACAAGGCGGAGTTCGCCCGGAAAGGCATCGCCAGGGGGCGCGCCATTGTCGCAGTGGACTACGCCGGCGGGGTCCTCCTCCTGGCTGAGAACCCGTCGACCGCCCTGCACAAGATCAGCGAGGTGTACGACCGGATCGCCTTTGCCGGCGTCGGCCGTTACAACGAGTTCGAGACCCTGCGCAAGGCCGGCATACGCCAAGCGGACCTGATGGGTTACCTCTACTCGCGGGAAGACGTGACCGCGATGGGCCTCGCCACCGCTTTCTCCCAGACCCTCGGCGTCATCTTCACGCGGGAGCCGAAGCCATTCGAAGTGGAGGTCCTGATCGTCGAGATCAGTGAAGAGGGCGACGAGCACCGCCTGTTCCGGGTGACCTACGACGGCACTCTCTATGACGAGCGCAGGTTCGTCGCCATCGGAGGCAAGGCAGAGCAGCTGGTGGAGGCCATGCAAGAGCTTTGGGACGACGATTTGAGCCTGCAGCAGGCGCTCGAGGTAGGTGCCGAGGCATTCCGACGGGCCGAGGGACGGGAGATCGAAGGTTGGGAGGCAGCCGTGCTGGACTTCTCCAATGGCCGCAGGGCATTCCGCAGGCTGACCACTGCGGAGCTGCCGCCCCACTGAGAGAAACTCTCACGACACCCCCTGGCCCGGGATAGCCTGCCCACGTGGACCGGCGAATCTTCGGGCTCGAGAACGAATACGGGGTGACCTGCACCTTGCGGGGCCAGCGACGTCTCAGCCCCGACGAAGTCGCCCGTTATCTCTTCCGCCGGGTCGTGTCCTGGGGTCGGTCGTCCAACGTCTTCCTGGAGAACGGCGCCCGGCTCTATCTCGACGTCGGCTCCCACCCGGAGTTCGCTACCCCCGAGTGCGACAACCTCGAGGACGTGGTTGCCCACGACAAGGCGGGGGAGCGAATCCTCGAAGGCCTGGTCAGGGGGGCGGAGGAGCGTCTCGAGGAGGAGGGGATCAGAGGGGAGATCTACGTCTTCAAGAACAACACCGACAGTGCCGGGAACTCGTACGGCTGCCACGAGAACTACCTGGTCAGCCGGCACAAGGACTTCCACCGGACAGTCGACGTCCTCATCCCGTTCCTCGTCACCCGGCAGATCTTCCTGGGAG
>JALDXM010000141.1:0-6209 GCA_032155085.1 Actinomycetota bacterium
GTCGTACGCGGCGATGTTCCACCTGGGTGGCGCGGTCGCACGGGTGCCGAACGAGGCCACAGCCTATGGACACCGGAGCCATCCGATCATGGTCAACGTGGCATCCGCCTACGCCGATCCGGAAGAGGTCGGGACCCACGAAGCCTGGGTGAACGACCTGGCCAAGATCCTGGGCAACGGTAGGGAAGACGCGTACGTCAACTTCCTCGGCGAGGTCGATGAGTCCACGGTGAGACAGGCCTACCCGGCGGCGACCTGGGAGCGTCTCAGGGAGATCAAGCGTCGCTACGACCCGGGAAACCTGTTCCGGCTCAACCAGAACATTCCGCCGGCCGGCGGCTGAGAGGACGACATCGACTTGTGTGCAGACAACCACCGTAAGGGTGGTGGGAGGCACACGGCAGACCCAGGGTCGGGCTCGTGTGCAGACAGCAACCGTGGAGGTGGTGTGACGCACACGGGATGGTGTGTGTCGACCTCCATGGCTCAACCGGCTACGGCGAGCTCGTGGTGGCGCTGTAAGGCGAAGACGATGGCGTCACGAGGCGTCATCTCGCCACCGGCCCGGCGCGCCTCGGCGAGGGCCGGCTGCTCCGTCTCCGCGGCTACTCCAGCTGCCTCGAGGAGGCTCGCCAAGAGAGCCCACCGAACGAGACCGACCTTGGCCCTGGCCGCGTTGGCAGCGCCGAGCGCTGTCATCGCTCGGACAGGGTCGCTCTCGGCGAAGGCGAGCCAGGCGACGGCGTCGAGGAACACCGCAAGCGCTTCGTAGCTGCGGACCCGGTCGAGCACCTCGGCTCCTTCCTCCAGCTTCGCCCTGGCAGCCTCGATCTGCCCTTCTGTCAGATAAGTCATCGCCGCCTGACTGAAGGTCTGTGTCATCAGAGACACGATGTCGAGACGTCGAGCGATCCCGAGGGCCTCCTCGTGACTGGACAACGCAGTGGCCATGTCTCCCTGAAGGGTCGCCATGGCCCCCTGGAAGCTCAGCGAGTATCCGAGGAGGAAGGGATCGTCGAGCGACCGGGCGAGTGCGACGGCTTCGAAAATGTTCTGACCGGCCTCCAAACTGCCGGCGTCCCGAAACTGGACCGAACCCGCCAGCATCAGGCGAGCCCAGCCCTCGATCTCGCGGTCTCCCACTCCTTGCGCCAGCTCGATCGCAGCGCGGGCAGGTGTGATGGCTCCCTCCCAGTCTCCCCGTTCCATCCGGAATCCGGACGTGACGAAGAGGATCTCAGCCCGCAGCTGATCGTCCAGCCGATCGCTGACCTCGGAGAACTTGCTGCTGTATGCGTCGGAATCGAGCCAGAAGTCGCCCTGCCAGACCAGGATCCACGAGTTGAAGTACAGCCTGGCCGCCATCTCGATCCGGTCGGCTTGCAAAGCCCAACCCGAGGCCGTTCGGATGTTTGGCCAATCCCGGGAGAGCGTGGTGATCATCTCCCGCTGCTTCGGCCCTCTCATGAGCGGATAGGCATCGGCCACGACCGCGTCGAAATGCTCTGCATGGCGAAGGCGGGTCTCCTCCTCGTCCCCGCTCGAGGCCAGTTGCTCGGCGGCGAACTCACGCATGGCGCTGGCCATGCTCATCCTCCCGCCGCTGTCGACCGAGATCAGGCTTTGGGCTGCGAGGTTCTCCAGCCCGAGGAACACATCGGGAGCATCCTCCCCGGCGACCGACTCGGCAGCATCGAGGGTCCACCCGTCGACGAAGACCCCGAGCCTGCGCAGCAATTGTTGATCTCCTGTCGAAAGGAGCCCGTGACTCCACTCGATGGTGGCCCTCAAGCTCTGCTGACGGCTGGGGAGATCAGGTGACGCCGAGGCGAGATCGAGCACACCGCGCAAGCTCTCGAGGATGGCCTCTGGTGGCAGGAGGCGGGCGCGAGCCGCGGCCAGCTCGATCGCCAGGGGGCTGCCTTCGAGACGGAACACGAGGTCCCGAACAGTGCCGGCGTTGTCAATGGTGAGGTCGCACTCGGGGCGAACTGCACGCGCCCGCTCGATGAACAATTCGACGGCGGGCGATGCCGCAATCGAGTCATAGCCCCCGGTCTCGGGTGGCAACGCCAGAGGACCCACCCGGAACTCACGCTCAGCCCCGATGCGAAGAGTGGAGCGGCTCGTTACGAGGACACTCAGGTCGGGACATCTGTTGAGGAGATCGGCCAGTTGGGGAGCAGCCGCCAGGACCCGGTCGAAGCCATCGAGAATCAACATCGACCGCAGCGGCTCGAAATGGTCGACGAGTGCCTCGACAGCCTTGCCACCAGGGTCGCCGGCCACCCCGAGTTGCTCGGCGATGCCCGCTGCCATGCGCTCCGGGCCCGTCTCGTTGGAGAGGTCGACGTAACCGGCTCCGTCGGGGAACCGGGATCCGATCCGCGCCGCTAAGGCCAGCGCAAGCCTGCTCTTGCCGATCCCCCCTTCGCCGGTCAGCGACACCAGACGAGCCCCCTCCTCGAGGAGACGGATGATCGAGTCGATCTCGTGGGCACGCCCGATGAGAGAGGTGGCAGGGATCGGCAGTTCGACCTCCCGACGCCGTGCCCTGGCTGGCGGGAACTCGGACTCGATCCCTTGAGCCTCGAGTTGATACAACCGCTCGCTGCGGGTCAGGCCCTTCATTGCAAATAGTCCGAGCTCCCGGCTTTGGGTGTCGGTGTCGGCGATCAGAGCCCGGGTCGCTTCCGAGAGGAGTACTTGCTCACCCCATGCAGCCGACATGATCCGAGCGGTCCGATGGACATCGAGGCCGGTGTAGTCGTCCCCGACCAGTGTGGGGGCACCCGTGTGTATCCCCATCCTCACCTTGACCACAGCCTGGGCCGGCCAGTCTTTGGTTCGGAATGCCCTTTGCGCTTCGATGGCGCTCGCGGCGGCCTCACCGGCTTCAGGGAAGGCGGCGAACAAACCGTCGCCCTCGGTCCCGAAGACCGCCCCGCCATGGTTGCTCACGGCCACCTCGGAAATCTCGCGATAGGAGGCGAGGAGATCCGGATAGGCGTCACCCACCTGTTCGAGCAAGGCAGTCGAGCCCTCGATGTCCATGAAGAGAAACGTGACGGTCCCAGAAGGGAGCGACCTGCTCATGATGTCGATGATAAGAACGGGCTATCAGCCGTGCAGTTCGAGGAACTCCATCACTCGAGTCCAGGCATCCGCCGACTCACGGGCAAAGCTCTCCTGCTGCCGGTCGAAGAACGAGTGGGGGGCGTCGGAGTACACGACCACTTCGTGCTCGACATCGGCCTGATCCAATGCCTCACGGAACTCGTCCACGACCTCACTTGGGATACCCGGATCGTCCCCCGCCATCAGGGCCAGGATCGGGCAGGCGAACCGGTCGACGAACTCGATTGGCCCCGCCGGAGGACGGCGCGGGTTCCCATAGAACCCGATCGCCCCAGCCAGACCGTGGCCGGCGGCGGCTTGATGCCAGGAGTTGGACCCGCCGAAACAGAAGCCGAGGGTGAAGACCGGACGTGAGGGATCCCCATCCCTTAGATAGGCGACAGCGGCGGCCGTATCAGCCGTGACACCGTCCAGAGTGGTCAGCGGGACGTGCTCCTTGTAGGGGAACTCGTCGTCCCGCTTGGCCACACCGGCGGTTCGCCCGAAGTAGTCGAGCGCAATCGCGTCGTACCCGTGCTCGGCGAAGCGCAGGGCCAACTCCTCGTAGAAATGATGGAGGCCTCGCACATCGGGCAGGATCACGACACCGGGGCCCTTGCTCTCGGCACCGGTCGCGGCGAAAGCCGCGAACTGAGTGCCATCCGCGGACGTCAGGACCAGGTCCTCATGCCCGGAGGCGCCACCCTCGATGGGGTCTACCGGCGGAGTCGCATCACCGTTGTAACACATCGGCACGAAACTACCCGGACATGGCCAAACCCAACCCCGAGGTCTCCCTCAACTGGGATCGAATGCTCGCCTGGCGGCAGACTCGGCAGTTTCTCGACCGGCCACTCACCGATCCGGTGCAAGTCACGTCGGGAGTGGGTGGGATCCAGACCCAAGTCGCGTCCTCGGCCCTGCAGGCACTGGCCATCCGCAGCGAGAAAATGCCTGATATCGATCGTCTCCTCTGGCAGGAGAGGACGCTGGTGAAGACATGGGCCATGCGAGGCACTCTTCATCTGCTCCCGGCGAGCGAGCTCGGCGATTGGATCGGACTGCTGCGCCGGCGACCGTGGAAGATCACCCCGGCCTGGGAGAGGTACCACGGCATGACCGGCAAGAAGCTGGATGCCATAACCGATGCCATAGCTGAGATCCTCTCCGACGAGCCCATGTCACGCGAAGAGTTGGCCGAGGCGGTGGTGAACAAGACCAAGGATCGCACGCTGCGAGAAGCCCTGGCTTCAGGGTGGGGTCAAGTGCTCAAGCCGGCGGCCAATCGTGGACTGCTCGCCCACGGACCACCGCGGGGCCGAAACGTGACCTTTGTCGATCCTGCCGCTTGGCTGGGCAGGAAGATTCATGAGCCGGATCCGGTGGCGGCCACCGCGGTAACACTGGCGCGGTTCCTCGATGCCAACGGCCCGGCCACACTCACCGACTTCAGCCGCTGGCTCGGAGTCGACCCGAAGACGGGGCGAGAGCTCATGGCGCCGCATCTCGATGAGCTCGTAGAGGTGGAGACAGAGGGTCATGTCGGATGGCTCACCCCGGAGGGTGCGAAAGAGGCGGCCAAGGCCGAACCGGCCGACGGGACCTATCTGCTACCCGGATTCGATCCTTACACGCTGGCCCCACTGAGTCATCGTGATCACATCATCCCGGAGGGCAAGGTCGACGAGGTGTCCCGCGCCGCAGGATGGATTGCCCCGGTGATCCTCGATAAGGGGCGGATCGTTGGAACCTGGGAGGTCGACAGGAGCGGGATCCTCGCGGTCACGCCCTTTGGCAAGCTCACCAAGAAGGCCTCGACCGCGCTGAAGGGCCACGTCAGGGAGCGATATCACGGCCTGCTCGGCGAACCCGAGATCGTCGTAGTAGGCCCGTAACGATACCGTCACGCCCCGCACAGAAGATTGTGGGGATGAGAGATGGGTGATCGGGCGCGCCGATGGGCAGGCGTCTTTATGGGCTTGGCCGCTCTCTCGATGTTCATCTACCTGGGCCTGCAGGACGTCGAAAGCGCAAACTTCGTCGAGGACCTCCTCGGGCTCCTCGCCTTCGCCTCACCTGCAATTGTGGGCGCCTACCTGGTTTGGCGGCTGCCGGAGAACACAGTTGGTTGGGCCCTCGCCGGCTTCGGGTTGACCTTCACCTTGGGGGTGGTTGGAGGGACGATCTCAGGGACTGCCAATCCCCTCGCGCCGTGGGGGGCGTGGCTCTCGGAGTGGATGTGGGCGGCGGGGACCTTCCTGATACTGGTTGTCCTTCCTTTGCGCTTCCCGGACGGAAAGCTCCCGTCCTCCAAGTTCAGGTGGGTTACGCCGACAGCCACGGTCGGCTTGGCCCTCGTCGTGTTCGGCAACACGCTGCGAGACCTCCTCACTTTTCCGATAGCGATCTTTGGGATCACCGCCTCGATCGGAGTTGTTCTGCTCGGGGCCGGAGTGGCCGGAGCGGTGGCTGCTTGTGTTGGCAGATTCCGGAGGGCGAAAGGTGTCGAGCGCCAGCAGATGAAGGTGTTCGCCGCTGCCGTCGGATTCGCAGTCCTGGTGACGGTGCTGGCAGTTGCCACAACGGGAATGGGAAACGAGGCGATGACCAATGCCATTTTCGCCAGCGCGGTGTTGGTGTTGGTGGGGTCGATCGCCATGGCCGTCCTGCGATATCGGCTTTACGACTTCGACCGATTGGTCAGCAGGACCGTCAGCTACACGCTTCTGGTCCTGATCCTGGGCTCGGTGTACGTGCTGGGAGCGGTCTGGCTGCCCACGCGGCTGGTGGGACAGGAGTCCTCGCTGTTCGTCGCCGCCTCCACGCTGGCAGTGGCAGCTCTGTTCACACCGATCCGCCGGGTCGTCATGAGATGGGTGGACCGTCGCTTCAACCGCTCGTCATATGACGCCGAGCTGGTGGCCGAGGCCTTTGCCGCCCGACTTCGTGACCAGGTCGATGCAGACCGACTCGCAGCCGACTGGGCCGGCGTCGTCAATCAGGCACTCGAGCCCTCGGTGGTCAGTGTGTGGTTGCGAAGCGACTCTTCCAACTGAACGGCCGGTGTGGTTCCGCCGGCGGGCGGGTAAGAG
>JALDXM010000142.1:0-6206 GCA_032155085.1 Actinomycetota bacterium
CGTGAGTGTCAGGGAGGCCAGGAGGAAGAGAGTGTTGGCCAGGTGCAGAGGGACAGCCACAACCCGCGCCGCCGAGACATCCTCCGCCACCCACTCGGCGAGGACGATCATCGCCCCGATCAGGGCCTCACCCACGATGGCGGCCATCGATAGCACCGCGCCGGCCCTCGCCGGCTCCCCTTTGGGCACCGCTCGCCAGGTCCAAGCCACCAGCACCCCCACGAGGATGAGAGCGATCCCGCTGGCGGCTCGGTGGGCGTACTCGACACTGGTAGCGCCGGAGAGCTCCGGCAGGACCTCCCCCTGGCAGGTGGGCCATGATCTCCCACAGCCAGCGCCCGAGCCCGTCGCCCTCACCAGGGCGCCGAGCAGGATGACCAGGACGTTGAAGGCCAGGGTGAACCATGCGTACCGGGTGATCCGGGTCACGAGCGAAGATTAGAAGAGTCCCATCTCCCGGCATTTCCTCCCCCAGGAACGCAGCGACGTTGGGGGAGGTGGCCCGAAGGGACGGAGGGGGCTCCGGACTCCCCCTTCGGAGGGAGACAGCGGTTCCGAGGACGATCGCCGGGTGCGATACCCTCGACCGCTCATGGAGATCCACCCCGACGTGACCGCCGCAATCGGCAACACGCCGCTTGTGAGGCTCTCCCGGATCCACCCCCCCGGCAACCTCGTCGCCAAGATCGAGCACATGAACCCAGGGGGCTCGGTGAAGGAGCGCATCGCGGTGGCGATGATCGATGCAGCCGAAGAGAAGGGTCTGCTCGCCCCCGGCGGCACCATCATCGAGCCCACCTCGGGCAACACCGGGGTCGGATTGGCCCTGATCGGCGCGGTTCGTGGCTACCGGGTGATCTGCACCGTGCCCGACAAGGTGTCGAAGGAAAAGCAGGACCTGCTCAAGGCGTACGGAGTGGAGGTGATCGTCACACCGACCAACCTGCTCCCCGAGCATCCCGACTCCTATTACGGGGTTGCACGACGACTGGCGAAGGAGATCGAAGGGGCATTCCACCCAGACCAGTACTCGAACCCGAACAACCCGAGGGCCCACTACCAGACAACTGGGCCCGAGATTTGGCGGCAAACCGACGGCGAAGTCGAAGCTCTGGTCGTGGGGGTGGGCACCGGCGGCACGATCAGCGGAGCCGGGCGCTATCTCAAGGAGCAGAAGCCCGGGCTGCAGGTGATTGGGGCTGACCCCGAGGGTTCCATCTTCACCGCCGAAGACAAAGAAGACGTCCACCAATACGCCGTGGAGGGCGTCGGCGAAGACTTCTATCCGGAGACCGTCGACCTCGATTTGATCGACCGCTGGATCAAGGTCACAGATCCGGACTCGTTGGCCATGACCAGACGTCTGGCACGTCAGGAAGGGATTCTGGTCGGGGGGTCCTGTGGCATGGCCGCACATGCTGCCCACCAGGTCGCACAGGAGGACGAGTCATCGCTGGTGGTGGTGATCCTGCCCGACTCCGGCCGGGGCTACCTCTCCAAGATCTTCAACGACGAGTGGATGGCCGAGCAGGGCTTCGCCACTTGAGGCCACGAGAAGAGGGCCCCGCCGGGGGCTCCTCCAAAAGTCAGCACTGGCATTTCTTCGGCCGAAGGCCGCCACGAATGGACTAGGTCCGTGGTATCCAGAGCCGGGTGGTCCGAGTTTGGAGTCGCCACCTGTCCCGTCCGGATTGTCCGGGGGACGAGCGGCGGCTGGCGTCAGCGCCGCTCAGCGCTCGGCCACCTCCAGAGTCCAAAGACTTTCATACAAGTTAGGACCACCTCCTTTCTCTGGTTCCGACAGTCTGCCACATGTGAGGGCGTCGGCGACAAGATTTTCAGACACGTCCCGGTCTTCTGAACACTTCGGGAGCGATGGGGTCCTGCTCTCGTCGTCTCGAACCGAGACCGGCCAGGTACTGGTCGGGGAACCAATGGCCGGCATACCCCAGGTCGATGGCGGCGTTCAGTGTCCAGTAGGGATCGACGATGTGTGGCCGGGCGAGGAGGCAGAGGTCGGCCCTGCCCGCCACGAGGATGTTGTGGACGTCGTCGATGCTGGACACCGCCCCTACGGTCATGGTGGCGATGCCGACCTCGTTCCTTATTCGATCCGAGTACGGGGTCTGATAGAGCCGGCCGTACTCCGGGTCGGCCTCGATGGAGGTCTGGCCCGTGGAGACATCGATCAGATCGCACCCGCGCTCCTTCAGAGCCCTTGCGAACACCACCGCGTCATCACCGGTGAATCCACCCTCTACCCAGTCGGTTGCGGAGATCCGGACCGACATCGGCTTCTCATCCGGCCAGACCTCGCGAACAGCGGCGAAGACCTCGAGCGGGTACCGCATCCGGTTCTGGAGCGAGCCGCCGTACTCGTCGCCCCGCTGGTTGGCCAGCGGCGTGAGGAAGCTCGACAGCAGGTAGCCGTGAGCGAAATGCAGCTCGAGCATGTCGAACCCGGCCTTCTCGCCGAGACGTGCCGAGGTCAGGTGCTCATCGCGGACCCGATCCATATCGGCTCGGGACATCTCGCGCGGGACCTGGCTGTCAGGTCGGTATCGGATGGGGGACGGGGCCAGGATCTCCCAGTTCCCCTCATCCAGCGGGTCGCTGTCCCCTTCCCACATGAACTTGGTGGAGCCCTTCCTCCCGGAATGCCCGATCTGGAGCCCAATCCTCGATCGTGTGTGTTCGTGCACGAAGTCGACGATGCGGGCGAAAGCGGCGGCCTGTTCCTCGTTCCACAGCCCGGTGCAACCGGGGCTGATCCGCCCCTCAGGTGAAACACAGGTCATCTCGGTCATCACCAAACCTGCCCCACCCACCGCCCGGCTGCCTAGATGGACCAGGTGCCACTCGTTGGGGACTCCATCGACGGCGCTGTACTGGTCCATGGGCGACACCACGATCCGATTGGGCAGCTCCATGTCCCGTATCTGGAAGGGATGGAACATCGGCGGCACTCCGGGTGCGACCGGGCGAGGGCTGGCGTGCTTCGATCGGGCGTACCAGGCATCGACTCCGGCCATGTACTCGGGGTCACGCAAACGCAGGTTGTCGTAGGTGATCCTCTGGCTGCGGGTCAGCATGCTGAAGACGAATTGCTCCGGATCCATTCCCCGATACCGGTCGGCGCCCTCGAACCAGTTTCTGCTGGCTCGCGCCGCCCGCTGGAGACTCTCCACTTCGGGCCGTCGCTGCTCCTCGTACTGCTCGAATGCGATTTGGTGATCGCCTTGGTCACCCAGGAGCCCGGCGAGGGCGATGGCGTCCTCCATGGCCAGCTTGGTTCCCGAACCAACTGAGAAATGGGCGGTGTGGATCGCATCCCCCACCAACACGACATTGTCCTGGTGCCATCGCTCACAAGTCACCGTTGGGAATTGGAGCCATTTCGAGTTGTTCCCGAGCAGACCAGCACCGTCCAGGTATGGCGCGAAGATCTCCTCGCAGCGTTGCAGGGCGTGCTTGTCACTTTGACCGGGAGGGAGCTCCTCGCCCTCGTGGGCATCGAAGCCAAGTGATGACCAGGTCTCGGGAGGCATCTCGACGATAAAGGTGCTCCCCTCCGACCCGTACGGATAGACGTGGGCCCACACCATTCCGACAGCTGTGTCTTCGAAGATGAAGTTGAACTCGTCGAACACCTTCGGGGTGCCGAACCAGATGTACTTGTTGCGCGCGAGCTCGACTGACGGCCTCAGATCTGGCGCAAGCTCTCGCCGCAGCAGGCTGTTGGCCCCATCTGCGCCGATGATCAGATCCGCCCATCCGAGCTCGGCCAACGCCCGGACCTCGGAGGAGAAATGCAGGTCGGCACCGAGGCCCCGTGCGCGCTCGGTCAGGATCTGGAGCAGGATCCGCCGGCTGATCGCGGAGAATCCGTGCCCGCCCGACACGATCTCGACGCCATCGGGACGACGTACCTTGATATCGCCCCAGCGCCGAAAGACCCTCGTCATGGCCTGGAACGACACGGGATCGGCCGTTTCGAAGTGGTCGATGGTCTCGTCGCTGAACACCACCCCGAACCCAAACGCATCCTGGGGAGTGTTCCGTTCTAGGACCGTGACCTGAAGATCTGGTTGGGACTTCCTGAGCAGGATCGACAGGTACAGACCCGCCGGTCCCCCTCCCACGATGGCGACACCCGATTGGCTCATGCTGGCTCGGGGGCGATCGAGCTCAGATTCTGAGGGTGTTGAAGAAGTCCTCCCACCACGACCCAATGGCTTCGACGGTGTTGCTGAGGGCCCACAGGAAGACAATCACCAAAGCAACCACCAGGACGACTGTGGCCAGATGCCGGACCCGATAAACCTGCCGCTGGTCGGGGTCCTCCATGTACGAGGAATCGACCACGGGCGCGGTTGGAGTCGTGATCAGATAAGGCTCTGGCGGGCTGACGAAAGCGGGCTCGTTGGATGTGGTCATCTTTGGTGCTGCAATGGGTTCGGGCTCCGGCGGCGAATCCGCTGGGAGTGAGAACGTCTCCACCGGCGTCACCGGTTCCTCCGGCTCCGGAGCATACGCCGGGACGTCATGCTCGTGCACCTCCGCCTCGAGCTCAGAATCCAGGTCGAGACGCGGTTCGACCGCGGCCGCGGCAGCGACACCGGCGATGCGCGGATCTGGCTTCACATCCTCCTCGATCGGCCCTTCGAGGGGAAGTGGCGCCAAGCTGGCCAGCGCCTGCTCGACCGTCGGCTGATCTTCCACCACGGTGGTCTGCTCGACCCCTGCCTTGTCATACAGAGCGCGTCCGTCGATGTCGAGGATGGCTGACAGGGCGTTCAACACCGACGGGTCGGTCGGGGTGGACACATCGCGCTCCCAGCTCCTGATCGAACTTGCCGACCTTCCGACCAGCTCACCGAGCTGAGCCTGGCTCAAACCGATCTTGGTTCGGCGATATCGGACTGTCCTTCCAAAGGATCGCTCGGGCATTTTTCGAGGTGATGGTACCGACGTGTCGTTTTACCTCATTGGAGGTTTCACCCCAAGGACTGGACCGGATGGGGCGACGACCTATCCTCGTCGGCCCATCGAGGAGGCGTCCGGACGCCTGGTGGGTCCCCCGGTCTTCAAAACCGGTGAGGGGTCTTCACCGGCCCCTGGCGGGTTCGATTCCCGTCCGCCTCCGCCATTTCCTCCCCGAAGATCGATGTCGTCCCCAGGGCCGGAGGAGCATTCTCGCGGGCGAGGGGGTCGATCGAATCATTGAGTCTGGCACCAGCCGGCATAGCCTTTCCAGTGATGGAGATCGCGATAATCGCCCTTGGGGCGGCCGGGATCGTCTTCGCCGGCATCGCCCTCAATCAGGCCAAGCCGACAGTGCTCGTCGAGAGGGTGCCGGGCCATCCGGACACTTTCGAGCTCTGGAACGAAGGCCCTGGTCGGGCCGTCATCGTGCGCGCCGACGTTGTGTCGTATCGATACCCGAGAGGGGCGGCCATCTCCGATGCGAGAGACACCATCCCCGGGCTGTGGATCGACGAGCGATTGACCCGTGATCGGGGACCCTGGGCCCGTGGCGCCTCACTCGACCCTATGCGCCGCTTCGAGCTCCGTGTTCCCTCGTCCACCAGCGTCCGCATCACCTATAGAGCCGAAGGGGCGCTCGGCTCGATCGCCACCGACACCACGGTGGTGGAGGGCAGTCACTGACCTGATCGTGGTCGAGGGGACCTTTGGCCCTGACTGGCCGGCGTCGTACGGGGTAGGTTGGAGCTGTCCCTTCCGAAAGGTGCTCACGTGCGAAAGACAGCCTCCATCCTTTCCATCGTCCTGGGAGTCGTGATGATCGTCGGTGGCATCGCCACCTGGTTCGTCGTTGCCGACACTCTCGCAGCCCAGAACATCGTCACCTCAGACGACGCCTGTCTCCCCGGACGAGCCGTCGCCGACCCGTTCACCGCCTACTGCCAGGCCAAGGTCATCGAAAAGCACACGCTGGAAGCCACTGGAGGCCTCTACTACGCCGAACTGGACCGGGAGGACCCGTTGCGTGAAGTGGCGATGAATTCCGCCTTCCTCCAATCGTCGCTCTTCACCTCGGTCCTTGCTTTCGGAGTGGCCGCGATGGCGGTGGCGGTCGGACTCTTGTTCGTGCTCATCGGACTCGGCATCCGCGACGTGTCACAACGCACCGCGGAACCCGCTCCACAGCCAGAACCTGCTCAGCCCTGATCGATCGGCTCGAA
>JALDXM010000143.1:0-6188 GCA_032155085.1 Actinomycetota bacterium
ACGACGCCGGCGTCGTCGAGCACTGAGGGCAGAGCGAAAACCGGGGTCCCGGTCCGCACCGCGAGGGCGATCGCGTCCGACGGGCGGGATGACACGTGCACCTCACGGCCCGAGATGTCGAGGGAGAGGTCGGCGTAGAAGACCGAGTCCCTCATCTCTGTGATCACTACCCGCACCGCCAATGCCCCTAGGGCATCGATGACCGAGCGCATCAGGTCATGGGTGAGGGGCCGCGGAGGCACGACCCCCTCGAGGGCCGTTGCGATAGCCGTGGCCTCTGACCCTCCGATCCAGATCGGGAGGTACCTTGCCCCCTCCGACTCGCGCAGGAGGACGATCGGCTGGTTCGAGGGAAGCTCCACTCGCACGCCCACCACTTCCATCGCGATGAGTGCCTCTTTGTCACCCGGCATTTCTATCTGAGGTTATCACCGGGCCCGGTTTGCCCACCGGGTGGTCAGACAGCCATGCCCAGGGATTTGGCCAGGACCGCCGGGTCGGCCACAAAGGCCTCCATCGCCAGGACCGCCCAGATCGACTTCAGATTGCGATAGAGACCCTGCCAGTCCATCCCATAGCCGACCAGGTACTCATCTCCGACCTCGAACCCGCGGTACTCGATGGGAACCTCTGTGACGCGTCGTGCCTTCTTGTCCACCAGCGATGCCGTCGCCACGCTTCTCGCTCCCCGGTCCATCATCATCCGCCTGAGGACGGAGAGGGTGAGACCGGTGTCGATGATGTCCTCGACGAGGATCACGTCCCGATCGAGCACCGGTGTCGACAAGTCCATCGATATGCCGATGCGCCCGCTCTCGCCGAATCGATTCAGACCGAGGAAGTCGACCTCGGCCGGTATCTGTACTGACCGCACCAGGTCGGCTGCAAAGGGCACCGAGCCGGTCATCACGACTGCAAACAGCGGGTCGCGCCCATCGAAGTCCTCTGAGATGGCCCGGCCCAGCTCTCCGACACGTGACTCGATATCCCCTTCCGTGATCACCTCGACCGAATGATCGAATGCGGTCATCAGGCCCCGAGAGCGAGATCCAACCAGAAGCGCATGGTCTCCATCACCGACCTCGGCCCCGGGTCCGGCTTCCTCGTCACCTCCACGATTGGTGGCGGCGCCGGCTCGGGAAGCGCCCGAACTGGTGCCGGGCTCTCGAGCATGAGCCCCTGGCCGGCCAGATGCAGATAGGTCTCGATGTTGGCAAGAGAGACGACAGGGTCGGGCTCCCGTCTCCCCTGGATGGCTGCGTACGGAGCACCCGTGTAGGCATCGCCGAAGAACCCAAGCTGTTCGAACCCGTAATCGAACAGGGCGGTCGCATCGGCGAAGTGAGCTCTATCCCCGTCGGAGCCGAGCAGGACGGCGTAGAGACGTCGATCCTCCCGCTCCGCTGCAGCGACATAGGTGAGCAGAGCCTGGGCGGTGAAGCCGGTCTTCAGCCCGAGGGTCCCCGGATAGGAGGAGAGCATGAGGTTTGTGGAGCTCCCAGATCGTGGCGTGCCGTCGGGAGCCGGCGGGAAGACGAGCCTCCTGGCCTTCACGACCTCTGTGAACTCGGGAAGCTCCATCGCCACCCGACCCAGTGTGAGGAGGTCGCGGGCACTCGTGTAATGACCGGGGGCGTCGAGACCATGGGGGTTTGCGAACGAAGTGTGGGTCAGCCCTAGCTCTGCGGCGCGCTGGTTCATCTCACCGACAAAGGCCTCGACAGAGCCGGAGATGTGCTCGGCGATGGCGGTGGCTGCGTCATTGGCGGAATGGATCATCAGTGCCTTGAAGAGAGCGTCCATGGGCACAACCTCTCCCGGCACGAGGTCGATCTCTTTCTCGCCCGTGTCGGCCGCTCGCTGGGAGACTGTCACCATCTCGTCTGGCTCGGAGCGCTCGATTGCAAGCAGGCCGGTCATGATCTTGGTCACCGACGCCATCGCCCGCTCCTGGTCCGCGTTCCATTCGGCAATGACCGTGTCGGTCGACTCGTCGTAGAGGATCCAAGCTGCGGCCGTGATGCCCGGCGGTGACGTCGTCGGGAAGGTCTGCTGGACCGGGGCGGGATAAGTGAAGGGCGCGGCAAGGACCGGCGCGGCAGGCACCGAGAGGGCGAGGGCAAGCGCAAGCGCCCCTGACATGCGAAGCGATCTCTTCATGAAGTGACTTGTTGTTGCAGTTCGACGTCGAGCATGGCGCGGTGCATGGCCTGGACCGACCCGCCACTGAGCTCGAGGAGGTCCACAGCTCGTGCCCTTGCCTCCGGGTTGTTCGCCCGCAGGAGGGGCGCCGCCAGCTGCCGGAGCAGCTCGGCCTCACGATCAACGGAGAGGCGGACGGCTCGCAGGTGCCTCGCCTCGAGACCCTGGTCCATGAGCCGCTTTGCCTCGGTCGCGACGATACCTGTTTCTGGGGCGAATACCTCTGGCTCCCCCACCGATCGGACCACCCCGACATCGAGCAGCTGATCGAGCTCGGACTCGGAAAGCCCGGAGCGTCGCAACAGGTCTTCCCGGCTGAGCGGTTCGCCTTTGGCTTCGAGGCCGGACGGCTGCGTTGTGGTGCGGGTGGTGAGGTCCTCCCCCCGCTCCCAGAGGGTCAGCTTCGACTTGATCACCTTGAGCGGGAGGAAATGGTCGCGCTGTTGCTGGAGGATGAACTTGAGTCGGGCCAGGTCCTGCTGGTCGAACTGCCGATAACCGCTATCTGACCTCCCGGGGTCGATCAGCCCCTGGGACTCGAGGAACCGAATCTTCGAAACCGAGACATCGGGGAAGTCGTCCCGCAGGAGATTTATCACCTCCCCGATGCTCAGCGGACGGCTATCGGTCATCGCCATGGGCGACGACGAAGTGGAATCGGCCTACGAGCACCTCGTCACCCGCTTTGAGTGTCGCCTGATCGACTCTGGCGTCGTTGACATAGGTGCCGTTGGTCGAGCCGCTGTCCTCGACCATCAGCCCGTCATCGTCCGCCACGAAGCGACAATGCTGGCGGGAGACGGTCACGTCGTTGAGGAAGATGTCACTCTCCGGGTGACGTCCCACGGTGGTGTTGCCTTCGGCAAGCAGATACGTCATCCCGGTCCGGGGACCGCGCTCCACGATCAGGGCATAGCCGGTGACGCCCTCGAGGCTGGAGGCTTCCTCCCTGGTCATCGGGTGCTCTGTCCGATCCTGGATCGGGACATACACCACGGTCGGGTCCTCACCGTCCACCTCAGGTGGAGGGTTGAGGTGCTCCTCCCCCGCCGGTGTTCGCTCGTCGGTCACGAAGAAGATGATAGGTAGGCGCGGCCCCTGAGCCGGGTGACCCTATTCGGTCAGATCACGGTACGCAGCAGCGTCGAGCAGGCCGTCGGTAGGCATGTCGTCTTCCAAACTGAGAAGAACGAGCCAACCATTCTCGTAAGGGCTCTGGTTGACCAACTCCGGGCTCTCAGAGATGGTCTCGTTCACGTCGCTGACCTTGCCGGCGAATGGGGCGTAGACCTCGCCAACCGACTTTGTGCTCTCGACCTCGACGAGCACATCGTCTTTTGCGACTTGCTTGCCCACTTCCGGGAGCTCGACGTAGACGACGTCGCCAAGCTGATCCTGTGCATAGTCGGTGATCCCGATTCTGACCAGGCCCTCGCCAACGCTCCTGATCCACTCGTGCTCCTCGGTGTAGAGCAGATCATCGGGAATCTCCATCAAGCCTCCTCGGGGTGCGGCGAGGACTCTAACGCCGCGAGCTTGGCGCGACTGTCCCCGATGTAGAGGAACGCGACGTACCAGTACAGGACCAGGCCGATGATGCCCAGGAACCATCCCACCGGTCTGAGAAGCCACTCCATCACCCCGGCGGCGGCCAGATAGAAGGCGGGGATGGCGCCGTAGAGGGCGAACGTCGCCGCCTTGCCCAGGAACCGGACTTCGACGGTCCCGCCACCCCTCGCGGCGAGATTCAGCGCCACGATGCCCATCAGGATCTCTCTGGCGATCAACCCCCAACCGAGCCAGGCAGGGAGGACATCTGCGATGAGGCCTCCGATCACCGCCGATGCGATCATCAGGCGGTCGGCCACCGGGTCGAGCACCTTGCCCAGCTCGCTCACCTGCCCCAACCGTCTCGCCAGATAGCCATCGACCCAATCGGTCCAGCCAATGATGAAGATGATCCATGCGGCCAGCGCCACGTCGTCCTCGATGAGCAGGGCCCACCAGAACACAGGGATGGCGAGCAGGCGAACAAACGACACCAGGTTGGGAACGGTCAGGACTCGACTGCTCGGAGCCGCCTCGGTCACAGTTCCGAGAGTAACCGTCGTCGCTCGGCTGGCCGCGGTCAGGATTGTGGGTGGAGGTCTTCGAGCCCTCCGAGGCGGCCCTGGATCCCGCCTAGAACGCCGTGCTCCTCGAACCTGACACGGTCCGAGCGATAGGCCTCGACGATCTCCGGGTGGTACAGGACCAGATAGGGCAGATCGCGGGCGATGGTCTGTTCCATCCCCCAAAGAGCCGCTTTGGCCAGATCCGGAGCGGTTGCCTGCTGATAATCGGCCAGGTTGTTGTCGAAATCCGATGTGGAGTAGCCGGTGGAGTTGGCGGCTGCGTCGGTGGCGAAGAGCCAGCGGTGGTAGTCCGGGAGGGCCGGGCTCCCCAGGGTCCAGCCGAGAACGTACATGTCGTACTGCCGGGCGCCGTTCTCGTCCTCGGTGAAAGCGAGGTCCACGACCGTGTCGAAATCTGTCACGACCGGACGGACGTCGAATCCGAAGGTCTCGAGAGTCGCCTCGATCCGGCTCGTGTAGTCAGGACGTGCCGGGTCGTACTCGTCTCCAGGGGTCAGGATGGTGAGAGGGGCCGGCGGCATCCCGGCGATGGTCAATCCGGTGCCGGGGGTGATGACACCGTCGATGACACCCGGCGCTGTCTCCCAGGCGTAGCCAGCCTGCTGAAGTGCAGAGACTGCCTCGATGACCCGGCTCTCCAGGCTTCTGCTGTAGGGCGCTGAGATCTCGCTTGCCTGTTGATCGTCGAACCACGATGTGTTCGCGGCGGACAGCATCGTGTAGGCGGTGTCGGCTTCCTGACCGAGGGTCGGGGTCACCGATCCACGGTCGAGAAGCAGAGCCAGGCTCCTCCGGAACTCGGGATGGGACATCGGGTCGCGGGTCAGGTTGAAACCGAGGTACCGCACTGAGTTGGCCGGGCTGCGCTCGACGGCAACGCCGTTGGCGCCTGACAAGGCGGACACACCTTCCGCGGACAGGCCGTTCGGATCCAGAATGGTGTCGATAGCCCCTGACTTCACTGCGGCGACTGCCGATCTCTCGTCCGAGAACACCGTGTAGACCACACCCATCACGCCGTTCCTGGGATATCCCTCGTTGGCCACGGCTTCTATCCGATCCGGGCCGACTTCGACGACTTGCAGAGGGCCGCCGGACACACCGGGGTCATCGAGGGCGTACAGCTCGGCGCCCGTACCGACAGGGTCGGACATGTCGGACCAGACATGTGCTGGCATGATCGGAGCGAGGCCGATGCCGTATGGCCAGATCCCAAGACTGGGCTGGCTGGCGAACTCGATCCTCAGCTCTGTGTCGGACACGGCGACGATCTCTTCGACCTCTGCGGGGAATGAGTCGGCCCACCCTCCGCCGAGGTTCAGGCGCCGCACCGTCTCGAAGGTGTAGACCACGTCCGCGGCGGTCACGGGACGGCCGTCTGACCAGGCCAGTTCGTCGCTCAATTCGAGGATGACCTGCCAGCCCTTGGCGTCGCCGCTCGGTTCGGCCTCAGCCGCGGCCAGCTCCGGGACCACCTCGTTGGTGGCGGGGTCTATGGCATATAGGGCGGGCTTGGTCGGGCCCAGCACATAGGCGTTCCACGCCGTTGGCTCGGTACCCATGTATTCCCAGTAGTTGGTGGTGGTCACACCGGCGAGCAAGCCGACGCGGTAGATGAACCCGCTCTCCGCAGCCGTTGATGGTGGCATCACCCGCGGTTCGGTGCTCGGGACCGGCTCGGCCAGCTCGACGGGCTGTGCGTTGTTCGACTGGATCTGGATAACCGCGGCGATGACGACGCCGATCAGCACCAGACCAGCTGCGAGGGCCCGGAAGGTCTTACTGGGCATGCACCAATCGAATCGGCAGCGCCGCCTGCACACTTGACGTGGATCTGCGAGACGACCTTTT
>JALDXM010000144.1:0-6155 GCA_032155085.1 Actinomycetota bacterium
TCCAGACGCCGATCAACACCAAGACAAACCAACCGCCCATCCCGCTACCTTCGCGGGCCATGAACAGCTTCACCAAGCGGGGAAGCGCCGACCTCGAAGCGACTTTGCGACGGATGGTCGTCGTGTTCCGCTTCCTCGGGCTGATCTGGATGCTGATCCTGGTCGCCGTTACCATCATCGATGAGCCCCCGCCACGCATCTGGATCGTGTGGGCCTCGGTGGGGCTGGCCGTCTTCTGGACGTTCCTCACCTGGCTGGTCGCCAAGACCCAGCCCAAGTTCATGGCCGGCTGGTGGTGGTTCGCGTTGGACACCGTGGCGATGCTGGCCATCGGAGCCGCCTCGGTCGCGTCCGGGGCCGAGGAGCTGTTCCATGGCGGCCTCCCCCTGTCCTATGTCTTCACCGGCGCCTTGCTTGGAGGTCTGCCCGGATCTCTCATCGCAGCACTGCTCCTCGGCGTCGAGCAGTTCCTCGTCCACGTCATCGCCGACCTGGGCGCCGTGAGGGCCGCCGGGAGCGTCATCTTCTTCGTGGTCGGGGCCATCGTTGGTTGGACCTTCGACAAGCTGCGGGATTACGACCTGGCTCGTCAGGCGGCACAGGATGAGCTGGCAGCCGAACAGGCTGCCGTCGTGCTCCACGAGGAGCGAGCGGCCCTGGCCGACCGTCTCCACGATTCAGTGCTGCAGACCCTCCATGCCATCCGGATGGGTGCCGACGATCCGAGCCAGTCCCGCTACCTGGCCCGGCGACAGGAGCGGGAGCTGCGCAGGAACATCGAGGAGTGGCGATCGGAGTATCGGGATAGCTTCAGGGCCAGCCTGCTGACGATCCGGGACGAAGTGGAAGACACCCATCGAGTGGAGATAGAAGCGGTGATCAGGGATGACGCACCGATCAACCCGAGCCTTGCCGCGGCGATCGAGGCCGCCAGGGAGGCGATGGCCAACGCCGCCAAGCACTCGGGCTCCCGCAACATCTCCCTTTACTCGGAGTTCGCCAACGGTGAGGCCCACATACACGTACGGGACAGTGGCCACGGTTTCGCCAACGACGACCAGCGCAATCGCGTCCACGAGCGTCTGGCCAAGAGGGTCGAGAGCGTGGGCGGCCTGGTAGAGATCGACACAGCCTCAGAGTCCGGCACCGAGATCAAGATCATCGTGGACAGATGACCGACAGACTTCGCCTCATCATCGTCGACGACCACGACGTGGTCAGGGCCGGGATGCGCGCCATCCTCGACCCTTCCTTCGACATCGTCGGTGAGGCTGACAACGTGGACAGCGCCATCGAGCTGATCAAGGAACGTCTCCCCGACCTGGTCGTGCTCGACGTCAAGTTGCCCGGCGGAGGCGGAGCGGCGGTCATCCCGGCGGTGCGTCGTGACTTCCCTGACATCAGGTTCATGGCTCTGACCGTGTCGACCTCCAAGGAGGACGTGGCCCGTCTGCTCGATGCAGGGGTCGACGGCTACATCACCAAGACCACCCTCGGCGCCGATCTCCCCGACCTGGTCCGCCAGACATATGTTGGCGCCCGGCCGGTCTCACCAGACGTGGCCGCATATCTGCTCGACATCGACGAAGGGATCACGAGTGAGACCCCGATCTCGCGCCTCACTCCACGTGAGCGAGAAGTGGTGAACCTGATCGCCCGCGGATACACCTACCGGGAGAGCGCGGAACGCCTCGGGATCACTGTGAAAACCCTCGAGAACCACATGGCGCACATTTTCGACAAGCTCAGCGTGGCCAGTCGTCACGAGCTGACAGCCCTGGCCTACGAGGAGGGTTATCTCCGTCCCGATGACGAGCGTTGATTGGGGGAAATCCCCCATTCACAGCTAGGTCATCCCCTGTAATTCTGTACCTGGGTGGGATAGAGGACCTTCCTCCCGGAGCCACATCCCGGAGGGGGGAGGAGGCAACAAGGCTTCGTTGAAGCCGGCAAGCCCCCGTCGCAAGACGGGGGTTTTGCATTGGAGTCTGCATTCAGAACTGAACTGCAGCTGCGGCCCAGTGGAACCCGGCTCCGAATGCGGTCAGGACAACCAGATCACCTTCGGCGATTCGACCCGTGTCGACGCATTCCCATAGAGCGAAGGGAACGGTGGCAGAGCCAGTGTTCCCGTACTCGTGGATGTTCACGTAGACCCGCTCCGCCTCGACTCCGAGCTTCTTGCGAACCGCATCGATGATTCGCAGGTTGGCCTGATGTGGGATCACCAGGGCGACATCATCAACCGACTTCCCGATCCGGTCGAGCACTTCGGACACCGCCTGGCTCATCCGCGCCACCGCCTCGGTGAACACCTTGCGCCCATCCATTACGAGGCGGTTGTAGGCGCCGGAATCGATGGCCGCCTGGTTGAACGGGTGCCGGGTGCCGCCTACCCCCAGCGTGAGGATCCCCGCGGCTGAACCGTCGGTGCCGGATACCACGTCCAACAAGGTGGCCCGCCCTGCTTCCGGACTGAGGACCACGGCCCCGGCGGCATCTCCGAAGAGAACGGCCGTCGTGCGATCGTTCCAGTCGATCAGACGGGTGATCAACTCGACACCCACCACCAGGATGGTCCGAGGGGAGAAGGCGATCCTGGCCCGTGCTACGTCGAGCCCCTGGACGAAACCGGCGCACCCGGAGCCGCCCAGGTCGTAGGTCGGGATGTGGCGACAGCCGAGCAGATTCTGGAGGAGGGCGGCGGTGTCAGGGGTGTACACCTCGGGTGTGTCGGTGGCGACGATGATCTCGTCGATGTCGTCAACACTGAGGCCGGCGTCTTTTATGGCGACGGTGGCCGCCTGCCCGGCGAGGGTGAGTGTCGATTCATCGGGAGCCGCGACCCGTCTTCGTTTGATACCGGTCCGCTGGGTGATCCATTCGTCGGACGTGTCGACCAGGGCCGCCCATTCGTCGTTGGTCATCACCCGCTCGGGCACGTACCCGCCAAACCCCAAGATGTGCGTCATCGGGCCCGGATTATGACGTTTCGTCGTCCCTTCTGTACCGGCCCATGACTTCGACGAGAACGTCGAGCGGCAGGGCGTGGGCAACATGGCCGGCCCGTCCGGTCGTGGTCACGGCAGCACAGAGGGCATTGACGATTGCCTCCTCGGTGGCATCGGCGGCGGCATGGAAGAGCGGGTCCATCGAATCGAGGGGAAGCGCCGTCACCTGATACGGAGCATCGTGGGCCCCTCCCAGGTGCTGAGCGGTCGAGAAGGCGATGAAGATGTCGCCACTCGACTCGTGCCCGTACCCGCCGACCCGGGCCAAACCCACTGTCGCCCGTTGTGCCAGGCGGCGGCACTGCACCGGTATCAGCGGGGCGTCGGTGGCGATGACGATGATGATCGAGCCCCCCTTGGGTGGCTCGTCCCATGCCGAGGGCACCACCTCGTAGCCGATCTCCCGGCCCACCGGGACCCCATCGACCCTCAGGTCGGGTCGCGACCCATAGTTTGCCTGAACCAACACACCCACCGTGTACGTCTCACCTGCCGCGGTTGCTACCCGGGAAGAGGTGCCGATGCCGCCCTTGAAGTCGTGACAGATCATCCCGGTGCCACCCCCGACGCAGCCCTCCGCCACCGGCCCCGACACCGCCGACTCGAACGCCTCGGCAGCATGCTCGGCGGTGAGGGCGAACGCGCTCGGGGTGCTCAACCACCCGTCCCATGTTTCGCCGACCACTGGTAGATGGAAGAGGCCCGTAGTCCCGAGCCGATAGCCCTCCGCCACCAGGAAATCACGAACCATCCCCACCTGGGATGTGGTGGTGATCCCTATCGGGGAGCCGAGCATCCCCGACTCGGCCACCCAGACCAGACCGGTCATCTCCCCGTCCCCGTTCAGGACGTGACTTCCTGCGTAGAGGTAGTCGGTCCAGACATCCTTTCGGGGCACCACCATGGTGACCCCGGTTCGGATCACTTCGGGCTCGTCCCTGATGAGCGTGGAGTGACCGACCAGGACCCCGGGGACATCGGTTATCGCATTGTGCGGGCCTGTCTCCATCGTCCCGATGGCGAACCCGAGACTGCGCAACCTGGCCCGATCTCCAGACATATCAGACACCGTCGGGACGCTAACCGGGCGTAACGTGCCCCATGGTCGTGAGGTCGTCTGTCTTCACGCGGAGTCGGAAGCCGCCACCTGTGGCTGTCTCCGCGGCTGGTGCATGGATCACCGATGAAAACGGCAAGCAATACCTGGATGCAGCGGGCGGGGCAATCGCCTCACTGATCGGCCATGGGGATCCCGCCGTGGCATCTGCGATGGCCGATCAGGCCAAGACCTTGGAATGGACTCACGCCTCGGCCTTCACCACACGCCCGGCCGAGGAGTATGCGGCCGCGGTCGCTGCTTTGGTGCCGATGGACGACGCGCGTGTCTTTCCGGTGTCGGGCGGGTCCGAGGCAATCGAGACTGCCCTGAAGATGGCTCGGGCATATCACCTGGCGCGAGGCGAGCCCGATCGCTCAGTGGTGATCGCCCGCGGGGCTTCCTACCACGGCAACACCCGGGGCGCGCTCGATGTCTCCGGGAGAGAGCCCCTGCAGCGGCCTTACGAGCCCTGGCTCGGCCAGACGGAGCGAGTGCCGGGCGTAACCGAGTACCGATGCCCCAACCCCGGTCATCCCGATGGCTGCGCCCGATTTCACGGCGAGCGTCTGGAAGAGGCCATCGGCAAGGTCGGGTCGGAGCGGGTGGCAGCCTTCGTGGCCGAGCCGATCGGGGGAGCTACCAGCGGCGCTGCCGTCCCACCCGACGGTTATTGGGATGAGATCAGCCGGGTATGCCGTGGTAACGGGGTGCTCGTCATCGCCGATGAGGTAATGACCGGATTCGGGCGCACCGGAGAGTGGTTCGCCTCTGACCACTTCGGGCTCCGCCCCGACATCCTCGTTGCGGCCAAGGGCGCCTCCTCCGGCTACTGGCCACTGGGTCTGGCCATCGCCGACGGTCCGATCCACACGGCAATCGAGGATGGTGGAGGACTCGTTCACGGATTCACCTGGTCCCACCACCCCGTCGGCGCCGCAGTCGGGCTGGCAGTACTCGGCCGGATCGTCGAACTGCGGCTGGTCGATCGGGCCCGAACGACGGGCGAGAAGCTCCTTTCCCGTCTCCGCACGGCCCTCGGGGAGAATGAGATCGTCGGTGATGTGCGCGGATCAGGCCTTCTGATCTGCATCGACCTGGTCCAGGATCGTGCCTCGAAGAAGCCTTTCCCCCGCTCGGAGCGAGTGACTGAAACGGCACTCGAGCGGGCCATGGAACTCGGCCTCCTCCTCTATCCCTCCACTGGGACCGTGGATGGGACCGATGGCGACTTTCTGCTGATCGGTCCCCCGCTCACCATCCTCGACGACGAAACGGAGCTCATCGTCGACCGGGTGACGGCAGCCTTGGGGGGAATCCGGTGAGTCTGCTCGCGGTTTGGTCCGACGACTATCTGGCCCACGACGCCAACTGGCTGGTCTGGGCCGGGTTGCGTTTCCCTGGCGATGAGGAGGCGGACCGCGCCGTGGTCCTGCGGGGCGAGTTGGAGCGGGCCGGCGTGGAGATGGTGCCCGCCGAGGAGCACGGCCGGGGCCCGATCGAAGCCGTGCATGTCCCGGAGATGGTCGACTATCTGGAGACGGCCTATCAAGCCTGGGTGGAAGCGGGATACCCCGAGGAACACGGTGCTGACCGCGTCGTCCCTTACGCTTTCCCTCACCCAGATGCCTTCGGGGCATACAAGCCCCGTTTTCCGAAGAGCCGCGTCGCCATGGCCGGCGTGTTCGGAATGGACACCACCACCCTCATCGGCCCCGGCACTTATCGCGGGGCGCGTGGGGCGGTCGACGGGGCCCTCACTGCAGCCGCCCTGGTTCGGGACGCGGCGCAGGCCGTGTACGCACCGGTCCGCCCACCCGGACATCACGCCGGAACCACTTATTTCGGTGGGTCTTGTTACCTGAACAACGTGGCAGTGGCAGCCAACTGGCTCGTGGCAGAAGGAGCAGGACCGGTGGCGATTGTCGACATCGACGCCCACCACGGCAACGGCACCCAGCAGATCTTCTACGAGCGGAACGAAGTCCATTACCACTCGATCCACGTCGACCCCGGTGAGGGATGGTTCCCCCACTGGTGCGGCTTCG
>JALDXM010000145.1:0-6137 GCA_032155085.1 Actinomycetota bacterium
GTCCAGGTGCAGACGGGCGGTGGTGGCGATCACGACGACTGCGATGAGGACGATGACTGTCCCGTCGAGCTACAGGGAGAACGTGGTCACGACGACAGCGATGGCAAGGACGACTGCGACCAGGAGACGACGACCACCACGACCAATCCGGGCGAGCCCACCACGACCGTTGCCGGTGTGACAGAGACCACGCTGGACATAGCCGCGGCCGGGGCCGAGTGTCGGAGAGACATCCCCTACTTCGTCTACGACATCGATTGGGCTGGGGGAGGCACGGCGACGATCACATTCCTCAACCCAACGGGTGCGGACGTCGTTTACGAGAACATGCCGCTCTCCGGCGCGGTGCTCTGGCCGGGGGCGAGCGAAAATCCGCCTGACTGGCCGGGATGGATCCTCCAAGATGGGGTCTGGGTCGAGGGAGATGACGGCTTCCTGTGGGCACGGGGCACGATGCAGGTCCAATTCGAGGTCAACCCGACAGCTGTCATTCAGGTCTCGTATCCGCCGGCGAGTGTCGCTTGCGCAGGCCCGGAGAACATCCCGGACACCGTTGGTGGCGTGGTCATTACCCCGCCACCGCCTCCGACCGACGAGGTTGGTGGCGTGACGGTGCTGCCGTTCACCGGTGTCGATACGGCGCCGCTAGCCGCTATGGCCTTTGGGGCCGTGGCGCTGGGCACCCTGTTGGTGGTGGCCAGTCGAAGAGATGACACAGAAGAGACCTGAGATCAGGGTCAGATCGACCGAAAAGCCCCGGGATTAACCTCCCGGGGCTTTTCATGGACTATCCCGAAGCCCTCGCCTACCTCGACGAGCACATAGCCCACGGCATCAAGCCGGGTCTGGAGCGTATGGAGGCGCTCCTCGACGATATGGGGCGCCCGGATCAGGGTTACCCACTGATCCATGTGGCAGGCACCAACGGGAAGACCTCGACGTCACGTCTTGCGACTCTGCTCCTCGTGGCCCACGGTCTCAACACCGGGACGTATATCTCACCGCATCTCCAGAAGGTGGAAGAGAGGCTGGCGATCAATGGCAGGTCCGCGACAGAGGAGGAATTCGCCCTCGCTGTGTCCGACGTGGCTGCCTTTGCCGACCTTCGGGTTCGGTCAGGCGCCGAGCCAAACACGTACTTCGAACTGACCACTGCCGCAGCGTTCGCCTTCTTCGCCGACCAGGCGGTCAACGCCGCGGTGCTCGAAGTCGGCCTCGGAGGACGTCTCGACGCGACCAACGTCGTCGATGCCGAGGTCTGTGTCCTGACCAGTATCGGCATCGAGCACACTGAGTATCTCGGCGAGGATGTCGCCAGCATCGCCGGTGAGAAGTTGGCCATCGCCGGTCCCAACTCGATCCTCGTGACCGGGCCGCTTCCTGATGCCGCCCTCGAGATCGCCTACGGCCGGTCGAGAGATCTCGGCATCCATCACCGCCACTACGGCAAGGACTTCTCGGTGCTCGATGCGGAACGTGGAGTTGGGGGTTGGGTCGTCAGCATCGCCGGCGCCGAAGACACCTATGAGGACCTCTTTCTGCCTCTTCACGGCAGATATCAGCTGGTCAACCTGGCCAATGCGGTGGCTGCATCTGAGGCTCTGTTAGGGCGCAAGCTCGACGAAGAAGCAGTGAGAGAAGCCGTGGGGGTGGCCACCGTCCCGGGCCGGATGGAAGTGATGAGCAAGCACCCCCTGGTGATGCTCGACGGTGCGCACAATGCCGACGGCGTAGTCGCCCTCGCTGAATCGCTGGAGGAGGAATACCCCACGACCCGGTGGCAGCTGGTTCTCGGCGTAATGGGTGACAAGAACGTCGAGGCGATGATCGGCAGTCTCGGCCCGTTCCTGGCAGGAGTGATCACGACCGCCCCCGAATCGGAGCGAGCGGTGACGCCGGCCGATCTTGCCGAGAGGGTTCGCCCGCTCGTGGATGTGCCGGTTCTCGATGCCGACGGCATTGACCTGGCCATCGACATGGCCCGTGCCGAAGCCGGGCGCGACGGTGCGGTGCTGATCGCAGGATCGCTCTACCTGGTAGGCGAGGCTCGGGAGCTGCTGACGGACTGAATTTGTCGGCCGAGGCTTTCGCTCCCGTGAAAGGTGCCACTGTCAACTCATTACCCTCCCCCAGCCATGGCAATTGAACGAACCTTCATCATGGTCAAGCCGGATGGGGTCGCCCGCGGGTTGGTGGGCGAGGTCATCTCCAGATTCGAGCGCAAGGGCCTGACCCTGGAGAACATAAGAAAGCTCGAGATCGATGAGGACCTGGCTCGCCGTCACTACGAGGAACATGTGGAAAAGCCTTTCTTCCCGGAGCTCCTCGAGTTCATCACTTCGGGCCCTGTCGTTGCCATGGAGTGGTCAGGTGAATCGGCGATCTCCGTGTGCCGGTCCGTGATGGGGGCAACCGACCCCAAGCAGGCGGCGCCAGGAACCATCCGAGGCGACCTCGGGCTGATGGTGACCCACAACATCGTCCACGGCTCAGACGGCCCCGAGAGCGCCAAGAGAGAGCTCGGGATTTTCTTCACTTGAGCGGCTCGGGCGCTATGGCACAAGAACCAGGCGACACCTACACTCGCCGAGTCATCGCGGGAGTCATCATCAGCCATGGCTGAAACCCTTCTCACATTCGCTGGTCAAGACATGGCCATCGACCTCGGGACTGCCAACACCCTCGTCTACGTGCGTGGCGACGGCATCGTGCTCAACGAGCCATCGGTGGTCGCTATCAACGCCCAGAACGGGCGTGCCCTGGCCGTGGGCATGGAGGCCAAGCGGATGATCGGCCGGACTCCGGCGCACATCACCGCCATCCGGCCCCTGCGTGATGGGGTCATCGCCGACTTCGACGTGACCGAGAAGATGTTGCGTTACTTCATCCAGAAGGTTCACCGCCGCAAATGGGCTCGCCCGCGAATCGTCGTCTGCGTCCCCTCCGGTATCACGCCGGTGGAGCGGAGGGCCGTCGAAGAGGCGGCCTATCACGCCGGTGCCCGCCGGGCCTACACGATCGAGGAGCCGATGGCTGCCGCGATCGGCTCAGGCCTGCCCATCGCCGAGCCGGCGGGCTCGATGGTTGTTGACATCGGTGGAGGCACGACCGAGGTAGCGGTCATCTCCCTGGGTGGCATCGTCGTCTCACGCTCGATCCGGGTGGGTGGTGACGAGCTCGACACGGCGATCATCGATTGGATCAAAAAGGAGTACAACGTCCTGATCGGCGAACGCACCGCCGAGCAGTTGAAGCTCGCCGTTGGCTCCGCCTGGCCCTATGCCGACGAGCCATCGGCAGAGGTACGCGGCCGTGACCTTGTCACAGGCCTTCCCAAGACCATTCTTCTGTCCAGTCCTGAGATCAGGGAGGCGATCGAGGAGCCGACCCAGGCTGTCGTAGACGCCGTGAAGTTCACACTCGACAAGACACCGCCGGAGCTGGCGGCAGACATAGTCGAGCGAGGGATCGTGCTCACCGGGGGCGGAGCGCTGTTGGTCGGGCTGGACCATCGTCTGGCCCATGAGACGGGGATGCCCATCGTCACATCGGCGAAGCCGCTGCAGTCGGTGGTGCTCGGCTCGGGAAAGTGTCTGGAGGAGTTCGACACGCTGCAGAACGTGCTCGTGTCGTCATCCCGGCCATGACGCCCCCGACCCGTCTTGACCCATGCTGAACACAAAGCCGTCCGACCGAGCACTCCCCACCTTCATCAGTCTCCTGGTGATAGGTGTCCTCCTCATGACCTTCGATGTGAGGCTCGCCGGCGGCGGAGTGGTCGGAGTTCTGCGGTCAGGCACACAGGAGATCGTCTCGCCCATGCAACGGATCGCCGCATATGTCGTGACTCCGATTGCCAACGCGCTCGACAGCCTGTCCAACGTGGCGTCGCTTCGTGAGCAGAACGCCGTCCTCCTGACCGACCTCGCCGAGGCCGAGGCTGCGCTCGTCGCGGTACAGGACGACCTTGCCAAGCTGGCTCTGCTCGAGCAGATCTACGACCTCGAGACCGACGGGGCTGAGCTTGGCCAGACGGTCGCCAACGTGATCGGATCGGTCGACGCCGCCCTGATCATCGACAAGGGGATGGATGATGGGATCGTCGCCGGGCAGCCGGTGATAGACCCCAGCGGTTACGTGGTTGGGACGGTGAAGAGCGCCAGCTCGGGCAGCGCAACGATCCTTCCGATCACAGCCACCAACACCCGCGAGGGTTTGACCGTCCTCGTCGGGTCCCAAATCGGGACACTCCTGTCCCGACCCTTCTCGTCCGAGCTCGGCTTGGAGATGGATCTCGACGTCTTCGACGCTCGGGAACCGGTGCTCGCGGGTGACCGCGTTCTCACCTCGGCCGCCAGCACCGATTACCCAGCCGGCCTCCCGGTGGGAGAGGTGGTCGAGGATGCTTCTCCCGAGTCGACGTCGTTGAGCACCACGGTCCGGCCGTTTGTCGACGCCGAATCACTTCGGTTTGTCGTGGTCCTCGCCTGGCCACCGGATCCGGTGACAGCGGCGACCGACGACGCGGTCCCGGAGGACACCACCGCCACCACTCTGGCCGAAGAAGCCACGAGCACCACTACCACCCCTGAAGGCGATGGTTGATGAGGGGCCGCACCGCGCTGATCATTGGGCTGACGGTGCTCGTCGCGGTCCTGATCCAAACCACCCTGTTCGGCAGGCTCCAAGTGGTGACACCCGATCTCGTGATGCTGGTCGGGATCCTGCTGGCTCTCACGAAGGTCCGGACCGAAGCCGTGCTCGCCATCGCCTTCCTGTCGGGCCTGATCATGGACTTGCTCGGGGCATCGCTGATCGGCCTGCGTGCCGTGGTGTACACGACCATCGCCTACATCGCGATCAGGACCAAGGAGCGTGCCGAGTTGGGAAGGGTCACCATTGCCATCTGGGCCGGGCTCCTCACTCTTCTCGGGGTCGTGCTCCTGCTTCTACTTGGGACGCTCTTTGGCCAGGTGGCGCTGGTCGGGGAGAGTGGGGTTAGCGCAATGATCCTCATCCCACTGGCCAATACCGCACTTGCCGCACTTCTCGCACCGACCTTCGTACGATTGGTCGACCGGGACCGAACCGCGCTCAGGTATCCATGAAGTTCGCGCTCAGGCTCACGACACTCGGGATCCTCTTTGTTGCGATGTTCTCGGTGATCGGCTTGAGACTGTGGTTCATCCAGGTCGCCGAGGGCCCCCAGATCGCACGCGCTGCTGAAGAAGCCACCTGGGTGGGCAAGAGCACATACGCCGCCCGTGGTGACATCTATGACCGCAACGGGACTCTTCTCGCCACGAGCCGGATGGTCCCGGCTGTGATGGTTGACCGGACGTTCGTGCAGCCCGAACAGCGCGAGAGCCTGGTCCAGGAGCTCGCGTCGATCGTCGGGATGGACCCGGTCCAGCTCGAAGCGCTGTACGAGGAGGCGGGCATCAACGGCCGATTCCAGGTGAGCACCGTGTCCAACGAGACCGCTTACGCCATCAACGAATCGCTCGACGAGCTCCCCGGTGTCGAGGTGGTGAAAGTCCCTGAGCGTGTGTATTTGGCGGGGCCGACCATGGCCCATGTCATAGGTCATCTCGGCCTGCCTGAGGAGTCGGACCTGGCGGAGCGGCCGGACCTGGACCGCAATCTGCGAATCGGAAAGCTTGGGGTCGAGCGGGTCTATGACGAGTTGTTGCAGGGCACACCAGGCAATGTCGAGTACCGGGTACGGCGGGGTGAGATCATCGAACAGCGCCCGCCCGCCGAGCCGGTGGCAGGTAGCTCTCTGGTGCTCAATATCGACCTCGCCCTGCAGGAGCAGGTGGAGCTCGCACTGGAGAACGGTGTCGCGTTGTCCAACGCGGTCAAGGCAGAAGACAGGGCGGACGGGGAAGAGGTCTTCAGCGAGACACAGCGGGCGGCGGCAGTCGTTCTCGACGTGAACACCTTCGACGTCCTGGCCCTGGCGTCATTTCCTGACTTCGACCCACAGCTATTCGTGGCAGGCATCGACAAGACGACCTTCGACGGGCTCAACGAGCTGAAGGCTTTCAACAATCTGGCGGTGAGTGGTCTCTATCCACCGGCTTCGACCTTCAAGGCGATCACGTATACGGCCAAGCTGGAGGAGAACCTCCCGT